>NZ_VRVC01000065.1:0-29092 GCF_008040005.1 Methylobacterium sp. WL19 | reverse complement strand
CCCCCCGCTCACGAGGAAGTCGCCGATACGCCGCGTGAGGCCCCGCGCCGGCGCGAGCCGTCGCGTCCTCCGCAGGAGCAGCGCACCCCGGATCCGCGCAAGGCAGCCCCCGACCGTAGCCGCGACGAACGCCGTCCCTCACCCCGCCGCCGGGACGACGAAGAGGGTGACACGCCGCTCGGTCTGGGCGAGCATGTGCCCGCCTTCCTTCTGCGTCCGGTCGTTATCAAAAAGGCGAAGTAACGCGCGGGTCCGCAAACTGTTCCCGATACTTTAACGGGCTCTCCACCATCCATCCGCTAACATGCGCTCCCCGGCCATCGATGCCGGATCAGGGGGCGAACGGGGTCGATGAGTCACGGAAGCTACGGTGACAGGGAGAGAACCTTCGCTCTGGCCGACCGCGCCAACGTCCTGATGCGTGACTACGGTTCCTCGGCGACGCCCCAGGCCTATGCCGTCTGGTACACCTACGTGTCGGGCACGCAGCCGTTGATGAACGACGCGATCAAGGGGCTGACCACCGAGAACGGTAGCCTTTCGGATGCCGATATCGATTCCCTCTACGAGACCTATATCGACAGCCGCCGCCTCGTCGCCGCCACCGAGCGGATGAACGCGAACATGCTGGCCGAGATCGAGGGCATCATGGAAGTGATGGACCTCTCTCTGGGTTCGACGGCCCAATACGGCGAATCGCTTCAGGCCCTGTCGCACGACCTCGACGTATCCGACCAGAACCGCGCCCGCGTCCGCGAGATCATCACGACCCTGGTCTCGACCACCCGGGAAATCACCGCCAGCAACCGGACCCTCGAAGCGCGCATGCGGGAAAGCCGCAACGAGATCGAGACCCTGCGCGAGACCCTGGAAGCGACGCGGCTGGAGAGCCTCACCGATCCCCTCACCGGACTGTCCAACCGCAAGCACTTCGAGGAAAGCCTGCGCAAGATGGTCGACGGCGCCGCCAGCCAGGCGATCCCCTCCAGCCTGATCGTCATCGACGTCGATTTCTTCAAGCGCTTCAACGACGTCTACGGCCACCTCACGGGCGATCAGGTGCTCCGGCTCGTGGCCATCGTCATGCGCGAGCATCTCAAGGCTCGTGTCACCCTCGCCCGTTTCGGCGGTGAGGAATTCGGGATTCTCCTGCCCGAGACCAACCGTGCCGCGGCCGTCGCCATCGGCGAGAAGGTCCGTGCCAGCGTGATGGGGCGTGAACTGGTGAAGCGGACCACGGGAGAGTCCCTCGGGAAAGTGACGATTTCCCTCGGGGTCGCCACGTCGCGCCCGGGCGACACTGCCGTGTCCCTCCTCGAACGCGCCGACCAGTGCATGTTCATGGCCAAGCGCGACGGCCGCAACCGGACCGTGGACGATTCCCGCGTCGCGTTGGAGACGCTCACGGCCGTCGCTTGAGCGCCTCCGCGAACTGAGGCCGCTCTCGCTTCAGGCCGATGCGCGGAGCGCTTCGGGATTGGCAGGCGTGATCGCGACGGACTCGCCACAGCCGCAGGACGAGGTCTGGTTCGGGTTGTTGAACACGAACTGGGACGACAGCTTCGTCGTCTTGAAGTCCATTTCCGTGCCGAGGAGGAACAGGAGCGCCTTCGGGTCGACGAACACCGTCACCCCGCGATCCTCCACCATATCCTCGCCGGGGTTGCGCCCTTCGGCATATTCCATCGTGTAGGACATGCCGGCGCAGCCGCCGTTCTTCACACCGACCCTCAGGCCGGCGATGGGCTTCTCGGCATCGGCGATGATGGCCTTGATCCGGTCCGCCGCTGCGTCGGTGAGGGACAGGACCTTGAAACTCTTGAGCATGGGTCTCTCCGGCAGCCGGGTTCAAGGCCCGGGCGGTTGAGGATGATGGTACGTCGTTAAGATAAGGATGGCGGAGGCCGCGGTCCACTGTCGTCATGAGGCACCAGCCGGCGGTCTTCGGATTATGCTATCATCCCGGGCGGCCGAGGACGGATTTCATGGCACAGACGGCACGACGCCTGATGAGCGTAGAAGAATTCTTTGATTGGCAGCAACGCCAGGATTTTCTCTACGAACTCGTCGATGGCGTGCCGGTCCCGCACGTGAAAATGATGACGGGTGCCAGTGCGCAGCACGACCGCGTCACCGTGAACATCATTGCCGCTCTCCACGGCCAGCTTCGCGGAACGGGGTGTCGGCCGACGACGGACGATATCGGCCTGCGCACGGGGATCTCGACCTTGCACCGGCCTGCCGTGACCGTGGAATGCGGCGATCTCATCTTGGACAGCTACGAGAGCCGGACACCCAGACTTGTCGTCGAGGTATTGTCACCCTCGACGAGCACCATCGATCGCTTCCGGAAGCTGGAGGAGTACAAGCGTCATCCGACGATCGCTTACATCCTGCTCGTGGAGACCCGGTGGCCCAGCGCGACCTTGTATCGGCGCGACGGCGAGTCATGGATGACACAAGCCTTCGAGGCGATCGACGAGACCATCGATCTGCCGATCATCGGGGCAATGCTGCGGATGACGGATGTCTACGACAGCATGACGTTTGCCCCGCACCGCGAGGCACCGATCAGCTGAGGCGTGCTACCACATGTCGAGGGCGACGCGGGCTTCGTCCGACATCCGGCTCTGGTCCCACGGCGGATCGAATACCATCGTGACGCTGCAGGATTGGATGCCCGGCACGGCGGCGACCGCCGTCTCGACCCAGCCCGGCATCTCGCCGGCCACGGGACAGCCGGGCGCCGTCAGCGTCATGTCGATGGCGACCGTGCGGTCGTCGGCGATGTCGACCTTGTAGATCAGGCCGAGCTCGTAGATGTCGGCCGGGATCTCGGGATCGTAGACGCTCTTCAAAGCGGCGACGATGGCGTCGGTCAGCCGGTCGAGCTCTTCGGGCGGGATCGCCGAATCGCTGGCGATGGCGGGGGTGTTGGCTCCGCCGGTGATGGTCGAGTCGCTCATGGTGTGGATCCTCAGGCGAACATCATCTCGGCCTTGGCCAGTGCCTCGGCGAGGGCGTCCACTTCCGCATGGGTATTATACAGCCCGAACGAGGCGCGACAGGTGGAGGTCGCACCAAATCGTGTGAGGAGCGGCATGGCACAATGGGTGCCGGCCCGGATCGCGACGCCGTAGCGGTCGATCACGGTGGCGATGTCGTGGGCATGCGCGCCTTTCATCTCGAAGGCGATGACCCCGCCCTTGCCCTTGGCGGTGCCGATCATCCGCACGGAATTCATGGCTCCGAGGCGCTCCTGCGCGTAGGCGAGCAGCGAGGCCTCGTGCGCCGCGATTCTCTCGCGCCCGAGGGTCATCATGAATTCCAGCGCCGCGCCGAGGCCCACCGCCTCGATGATCGCCGGCGTTCCGGCCTCGAACCGGTGCGGCGGGTCGTTATAGGTGATCGTGTCCTGCGAGACGGTCCGGATCATTTCGCCGCCGCCCTGGTAGGGAGGCAGGCGCTCCAGCCATTCCTTCTTGCCGTAGAGCACGCCGATCCCGGTGGGGCCGTAGACCTTGTGGCCGGTGAAGACGAAGAAGTCGCAATCGAGCGCCTTCACGTCGATCTCCTGGTGGACCGCGCTCTGGGCGCCATCCAGAAGCACCGGCACGCCGTGAGCGTGGGCGATGCGGACGATCTCGGCCGCCGGCGTCACCGTGCCGAGCACGTTGGACATGTGGGTGATCGCCACCATCCTGGTGCGCGGCGTGAACAGTTTTTCGTACTCGTCGACGAGGAAATTGCCCGCGTCGTCCACCGGCGCCCACTTGATGACGGCTCCTCTGCGCTCGCGCAGAAAGTGCCAGGGCACGATGTTGGAATGGTGCTCCATGATCGAGAGGATGATCTCGTCCCCCTCCCCGATCTGGCCGAGCAACCCCATGGACGAGGCCACGAGGTTGTAGGCCTCGGTGGCGTTGCGGGTGAAGATGATCTCGTCGGTGGACTCGGCGTTGAGGAACTGCCGCGTGGTCTCGCGCGCGCCCTCGAACCCCTCGGTCGCGGCATTCGCCATGAAATGCAGCCCGCGATGGACGTTGGCGTAGCCGGTCTCCATGCAGTTCACCATGGCGTCGATGACCGCGCGCGGCTTCTGCGACGAGGCCGCGTTGTCGAGATAGACCAGCGGCCGGCCATAGACCTTCTGGGCCAGGATCGGGAACTCGGCCCTGATCGCCTGGACGTCGTAGGGGGTGTTCGGGACGGGTGCGTTCATGGCGCGTCTCCTGCAAAGAAGTCACTGAGGACATCGCCGAAAAGGCCGACGGCCAGGATGAGAACCAGGGTGAGCATGAGGATCGACCCGGCCATCGCGAACGCCATGGCTTTGGCGGAGGCGAGGCCCGTCGCCTCCGAGAGGCACAACCCGATATAGGCGAGCCCTAGGAAGAAGATCAGGACATTGCCTGCCGTACCCTGGTTCAGGGCCTCGAAAATCAGGGTCAGCCCGAGCGAGGGAAGCACCGCGACCCACGTCGCGAGAGCGACGCTGGTGCGCACCGTCGCCAAACTCGGCCTCTCGGAGGTCGCCCGCGCAAATGCCCAGGTGCCGACGCTGATGACGAGGTAGAGTGCAGCCACCGCTCCCAGGAACAGCGTAGTGTAGGATGCCATTCGTAGGGCGACGGCCGTGCCCGAATCGAGGGTTCCCACATGGTCTGACAGAAGGACGATGGGGGAAGTCTCGCTGAGATCCACCAAAACCACGAGACTGGTGCCGAGGACGAACAGGGCAAGCCGCCAGGGCTCCGAGAGACCGCCCTGCGCGAGTGTCTCCCGCATGGCGTCCCGCGCGTTCAGGGGGCCGCGCAGCAGGTGCCGCGCGGCCAAGCCCGGGGAATAACCTTGCTGCATCACCCTCGCGCCGCGAGCCACGCCTCGATCGTGCCGATCAGTGCCTCGCGCGCGCCCTCGTGGCTGACCGACTCGATGGCCGCCCCGAGGAAGGCCTGGACCAGCAGGCTCTCGGCCTGGGCCTTCGGCAGCCCGCGCTGCATCAGGTAGAACAGCAGGTCGTCGTCGAGTGCGCCGCAGGTGGCGCCGTGGCCACAGGCGACGTCGTCGGCGAAGATCTCCAGTTCGGGCTTGTTCATCATCTGGCCCTCGTCGGACAGGATGAGACAGGCCGACATCATCTTGCCGTCGGTCTGCTGGGCCGCCTGCTGGACGATGATCTTGCCCTGGAACACGCCCGTGGCTTCGCCATCCACCACGGTCTTGAACAGCTCGCGGCTGACGCCGCCCGTGGCGGCATGGTCGGCCAGGAAGGTGGTGTCGGAGAGTTGCTTGCCGTTCAGCATGGCCGCGCCGTTCACCACCGCGCGGGCATCGGCCCCGGCGAAGTTCAGGTAGACCTGATGCCGGGAGAGCACCGCGCCCACCACCACGTTCACGGTTTCCACCGCGGCCTCGGCGCCGAGCTTCACGGACAGGGTCGACAAGGCCACCGCCTCGCGGCCTTCCGCGTTCAGGCGGGCGTGCCGGAAGGTGGCGTTATCGGCCACCACCACGTCCATGGCATCGTTGGGCTGGTAGGCGATGCCGTCCGGCCCTTCGTGACTCTCCAGGATCAGCGCTTCCGCGCCCTCCCCCAGCGTCACCAGCACGCGGGTGGCGGTCGAGTAGGCTTCCGTGCCGGTGCCGATGAAGCGCAAGTGCAAGGGCGTCTCGACCTTGGCCCCGGCCTCCACGCTGATCAGCGCGCCGTCCGCCAGGAAGGCGGTGTTGAGCTGGTAGATCGGGTTCTCGGAGGCCTGACGAACGGGCGTCAGTTTCTCCAGAAGCGCGTTCCCGGTGGTCAGCGCCTCGTTGAGCGGCGTCACGGTGATGCCGGCCGGGATGCGGCCGAGATCCGACTGGTCGGCGATCAGGTGACCGTTGACGAAGGTGAGGCGCACGGCGTCGATCCCGGCAAAGCCCTTCGCTTCGGCCACCGCCGCCTTGGCGGTGTCGGCGGAGGGCATCTCGGCCGGGTGGGCGGCATCGCGGAACGCGGAGCGCAGGTCGGTGTATTTGAACGCCTCGACGCGGCGGGTCGGCAGGCCCACCGCCTCGAAATAGCGGAAGGCCTCCTCACGGGCGATGGACACGCCCGTTGGGTACTTCATCTTCGTGGCTTCGAAGAGCTTCGACAGGCCGGTCTCGGCCGCCGTGCGCAAGGGGGTGATGTCGGCCATATCAAGCGGCCTCATTCGTGCGGTACTCGGCGTAGCCGGAAGCCTCGAGCGCCTTGGCGAGGTCCTTGTCGCCCGACTTCACGATCTGGCCCTGCGACATCACGTGGACCACGTCCGGCACGATGTAGTCGAGCAGGCGCTGGTAGTGGGTGATGACGAGGAACGAGCGGCCTTGTGCGCGGAGCGCATTCACGCCGCCGGAGACGATGCGAAGGGCGTCGATGTCGAGGCCGGAATCGGTCTCGTCGAGCACGCAGAATTTCGGCTCCAGCAGGGCCATCTGCAGGATCTCCATGCGCTTCTTCTCGCCGCCGGAGAACCCGACATTGAGGGCGCGCTTGAGCATCTCCTTGTTGATCTCGAGCTTCTCGGCAGCAGCATTCACCTTGCGGATGAAGTCGGGGGTGGAGAGCTCGCCTTCGCCGCGCGCCCGGCGCTGAGCGTTCAGTGTCGCCTTGAGGAAGGTCATGGTGCCGACGCCCGGGATCTCCAGCGGGTATTGGAATGCCAGGAACACGCCGGAGGCCGCGCGCTCGTCGGGCGACATTTCGAGGATGTTCACGCCGTCGAGCAGGATCTCGCCGTCGGTGACCTCGTAGTCCTCCTTGCCGGCGATGACGTAGGACAAGGTCGACTTGCCGGAGCCGTTGGGGCCCATGATGGCGGCGACTTCGCCGTCCTTCACGGTGAGGTTGAGACCGTTGAGGATCTGCTTGTCCTCGATGGCGACGGTCAGGTTCTTGATTTCGATCATTGCAGCAAAGTCCGTTCTAAAACTTGAAACGCGGAGCGACCCTTCCCCGTCCACGGAGAGGAGCGTGCCTACGGAGCGGGCGGGTCGGTACGAAGTCCCGCAGGAGGGGGCGACCTCTCAGGTTCGCGCGCTCCCCTCATCCGGCCCGCTTCGCGGGCCACCTTCTCCCGCAGAGGGGAGAAGGGAAAAACCCGGCTCAGCCCACCGAGCCTTCGAGGCTGATCGAGATCAGCTTCTGGGCCTCGACGGCGAACTCCATCGGCAGCTGCTGCAGTACGTCGCGGACGAAGCCGTTGACGATGAGCGCGGTCGCCTCCTCGTTGGAGAGGCCGCGCTGCTGGCAGTAGAACATCTGGTCTTCCGAGATCTTCGAGGTGGTGGCCTCGTGCTCGAACTGCGCCGACGAATTTTTGGACTCGATGTACGGCACCGTGTGCGCGCCGCACTGGTCGCCGATGAGCAGCGAATCGCAGTTAGTGAAGTTGCGTGCGCCCGTGGCCTTGCGGTGTGCGGACACCAGCCCGCGGTAGGTGTTCTGCGAACGCCCGGCGGAAATACCCTTCGAGATGATCCGGCTCGTCGTGTTCTTGCCGAGATGGATCATCTTGGTGCCGGAATCGACCTGCTGCATGCCGTTCGACACCGCGATCGAGTAGAACTCGCCGCGGGAATTGTCGCCGCGCAGGATACAGGACGGGTACTTCCAGGTGATCGCCGAGCCGGTCTCGACCTGGGTCCACGAGATCTTCGAGTTGGCGCCGCGGCAGTCGCCACGCTTGGTGACGAAGTTGTAGATGCCGCCCTTGCCCTCGTTGTCGCCCGGATACCAGTTCTGGACCGTCGAGTACTTGATCTCGGCGTCGTCGAGCGCGACGAGCTCGACCACGGCGGCATGGAGCTGATTGTCGTCGCGCTTGGGGGCGGTGCAGCCCTCGAGATACGAGACGTAAGAGCCCTTGTCGGCGATGATGAGGGTCCGTTCGAACTGCCCCGTGTCGCGCTCGTTGATGCGGAAATAGGTCGACAGTTCCATTGGGCAGCGCACGCCCGGCGGGATGTAGACGAACGAGCCGTCGGAGAAGACCGCCGAGTTCAGGGTCGCGAAGAAGTTGTCGGTCACGGGCACGACCGAGCCGAGGTACTTCCGCACGAGGTCCGGGTATTCGCGGATGGCCTCGGAGATCGGCATGAAGATCACGCCGGCCTTCGACAGCTCGGCCTTGAACGTGGTGGCCACCGAGACCGAGTCGAACACCGCGTCGACGGCGACCCGGCGCTCGGGGGCGATGCCCTCCAGCACTTCGACCTCGCGCAGGGGAATGCCGAGCTTCTCGTAGGTCTTCAGGATCTCGGGGTCGATCTCGTCGAGGGACATCGCCGCCGGGCGCTTGGGGGCGGCGTAGTAGTAGATGTCCTTGTAATCGACCTTGTCATAGGAGACCCGCGCCCATTCGGGCTCCTTCATGGTCTGCCAGCGCTTGTAGGCGTCGAGGCGCCAGGCCAACATCCATTCGGGCTCGTCCTTCTTGGCCGAGATGAAGCGGATCACGTCCTCGGAGATGCCCTTGGCGGACTTCTCCATCTCGATCGTGGTCTCGAACCCGTACTTGTACTGGTCGAGGTCGATCGAGCGGACCCGGTCGATGGTTTCCTGCACTGCAGGCATTGCACGTCTCCTGACCTACACCGGCGTCAAGGGCCGGGGGTTTTCGCGAGAGGATGGCTTGGGTGGGCGGCGCTTCAGGCCGCCTGCCCTCGCCGTTGATATAGGGTTCCCACGTGCCGTTCGAAGGCCGTGAGGAAGCGTGAGCGGTCGCTTTCCGTGCTGTTCCAGCCGAAACTGACGCGCAGCGCCCCCGCAGCCAGCGCGGGGCTCACGCCCATGGCGGCCAGAACGGTGGAGCGGCCGACCTTGCCCGACGAGCAGGCCGATCCGGACGAGATCGCGATGCCGGCGAGATCCAGCGCCATCAGCGCGGTTGCCGCATCGAGGCCCGGCACGGAAAAGCACAGGGTGTTGGGAAGGCGCGGCGCGCCGCTCCCGAAGATGACGGCATCCGGTGCGATCCGAAGAAGAGCGCTTTCCATGGAGTCACGAAGACCGGCATCGACCCCCGAGAGGCCCGCCTGGGCGATCCGTGCCGCCTCGCCCAGCCCGACGAGGCCGGGCAGGTTCTCCGTACCGCAGCGCAGGCGAGATTCCTGGCCGCCGCCGCGCAGGAAAGCCTGCTCCAAGGTGACGCCTTCGGCCAGCACGATGGCGCCCGTGCCCTTCGGCGCGGCGAATTTGTGGCCGGACAGGGTGAGGGCATCGAGGCCGAGCCCGGCACAATCGAGAGGGATTTTCCCCACCGCCTGCACCGCGTCGCTATGGACGAGGGCGCGGCCATGCGCTTTGGCCAAGGCGACGATCTCGGCGAGGGGCTGGATCACGCCGGTCTCGTTGTTGGCCGCATGGATGGAGACCAGCACGGCCTCGTCGCGCGCGCGCTCCAAGCCTCGCTCCAAGGCGGTGAGGTCGATCAGCCCGGACGGCAGCACCGGCACGACCTCCACCGATTCCGGCGCGAAGCGGTGTCCCGCCAGAACGCAAGGATGCTCGGTGGCGCCCACCAGGAGGCGTGTGGGCGCGGGACGTCCGGCCTTGGTCAGTGCGCCGGACAGGACCGCATTGGCCGCTTCGGTGCCGCCGCTGGTGAAGACGACGCGGCCCCGGCCGGCCCCGACCAGGGCGGCGACGTGCTCGCGTGCCGCTTCCAGGGCGGCCTTCGCCGTCCGGCCCTCGCGATGGATCGACGAAGGGTTGCCCGGCAATTCCAGCGCCCGCGCGACCGCCGCCGCCACCTCCGGACGAACCGGCGATGTCGCGTTGTGGTCGAGATAGGCGCGCGAAACACTCATGCGTTGGTCAAGGTCCGAACCGACATTTCCTTGCTTTTGCCCCCCGTCATCATGCTAAGGCGCCGGAACGACACGTCTTCGCCAAGCGCCGAGCTTCGGGAGACGACCGATCCGAGATCTCTCGAAACGATCTAGTTTAGAATGATTCTAATAACCTAGAATTATTCTAAGAGCGTTTTTAAGAGTGCGGCGCAGCGAGTCAAGGCGCGTTGGCCGACAAGGATGGGTTGCCCTCGCACTGCGGCGCCAGGAGTTTTGGAAAGACCATGCCCGAAGTCATCTTCACCGGACCCGCCGGCCGTCTCGAGGGGCGCTACCAGGCGCCCAAGAAGAAGGGCGCGCCGATCGCGATCGTGCTGCATCCGCACCCCCAGTTCGGGGGCACGATGAACAATCAGATCGTGTACAATCTTTTCTACACCTTCGCCAATCGCGGCTTCGCGGCCCTGCGTTTCAATTTCCGCGGCGTCGGCCGCAGCCAGGGCAATTTCGACCATGGCACGGGTGAGTTGTCCGATGCGGCCTCGGCGCTCGACTGGGTGCAGTCGGTCAATCCCGAGGCGCGGGCCTGCTGGATCGCCGGCGTCTCGTTCGGTTCGTGGATCGGCATGCAGCTGCTCATGCGCCGCCCCGAGATCGAGGGTTTCATCTCGATCGCGGCCATGGCCAACCGCTACGATTTCACCTTCCTGGCCCCCTGCCCGTCCTCCGGCCTGTTCGTGCACGGCTCCGAGGACCGCGTGGCTCCCGCCCGCGAGGTGATGCCGGTCATCGAGAAGGTGAAGGTGCAGAAGGGCGTCATCATCGAGCATCAGGTGGTCGAGGGCGCCAACCACTTCTTCGACGGCAAGGTCGACGAGCTGACCCAGACGGTCGACACCTATCTCGACAAGCGGCTCGGCCCGAAAGATCAGGTGGGTTGAGACCGGCGAGCGGAATTGATCTGCCGTCCGCGATCCTCCCTCGAAGGCCGGCGTAGCGCCAAGCTCCGCCGGCTTTCATCGATTGGGAAGAAGTATGCCCGGCGATCGGCTGAGATAGCGCGAGCGCTGCCTAGCTCTTGATCAAGGCGGTGAAATCCGACCATTGCTCGACACGGAAGGCTCTGATGTCGCGTACCGATTGCTGGAACCAGCTCAGCCCCTTCAGAGCCGTGATGGCCGAGAACAGCTTGGCCAGATCCTCGTCCTTGCTGGTGTAGAGGCTGCCCTGCACCCAGTCGAAACCATGCCCGGAGAGGGTGGTGCGGATGTCGCTATAGGCTTGCGACACTCCTTTGGGATGCTGGGTCTGTGCCTCCGCGACCGCCAGATCGAACGCGATAGCGAACATCACCGCTCTCTGGGATCGTCCAGCACGTCGGCGAGTCGATAATCGATCTCCTCACCGGTCTCCAGCACGCGAACCCGCATCAGCCACTCGCCATCCGCAAGCGCATTGCCCACGCTGACGATCTCATAGACGGGACCGACCTGGCCGAACCGCCGCCACGTCCCGACGAGGCCCTGCGGGTTTGGAAGTGAAACGGGTGCCATATCGTTCATGGCGCCATCCTACAGCTTTTTGAGGACCGTCAAACGGGAAGAGCAGGCCCCGCGTCAGGCCCCCGCCGCCCTGTGAATCACCGGCACCGCCGGCGCCCCCTCCCATTCCGAATGGCTCGGGATCGATTCGCCCTTCATCACGATGGTGAGCGGGCGAAGCCGCGCGTAGTCGCCGACCTTGGTGTCGTAGAGGACGGTGGAGAAGGCACCCACGGACACGCCCTCGCCCACCACCACCCGGCCGACCTTCATGATCCGGTCCTCGTAGAGATGGGTCTGGAGCGCCGAGGTCCGGTTGATCACCGAATAGTCGCCGATGGTGACGCAATCGAACTCGGTGATGTCGGTGGTGAGCATGCAGACGCCCCGGCCGACCTTGACTCCGAGCAGGCGCAGCATCCAGGGCAGGAACGGCGTCCCGACCAGATGCTCCAGCAGCACCTTGCCGGCCAGGCCCCAGTACAGCACGGCCACGGCCTCGGTGCGCATGGCCCACCACGACCACATCGGCCGCATGCCGGGCTGGTAGACTCCCATCAGCAGCCATTTCACCCCGATCACGGTGAAGGACTGGATGAAGGCGATGGCGACGCTGACGACGACGAAGCTGATGGCGAGACCGGTCCAGTCCTGGGCGAGGATCGCGGGGTAGAAGTAGAAATCGATGGCCGAGATCGCCAGCGTGATGAACAGCATCGGCGAGAACGAGGTCGAGAAGGCCTCGAAGATGCCGCGCCGCAGCTTCGGTCCCAGACCCGGCTCGTAAGTCTGAGCGCTGGAACCGAGATCGACCTTCTGGCGCGAGGGCAGCTTGATCGGCGGCGAGCCGAACCACGTATCCCCCGGCGCCATCAACTCGTTGGCGGGCGGCTTCGACTTGATGCCCACCAGCATGTCGTCGGGAATCACCGCGCCCGGCGGCACCACGGCGTCGTTGCCGACGAAGACGCGTGCGCCGGTGCTCACGGGATGCATGTGCATCCAGCCCCGGCGGATCTCCTCCTCGCCGAACACCACCTCGTCGGCGATGAAGTTGCGCGCGCCGACATCCGCCAGATCGTAACGCCCGGCGAGGTTGGTGGAGATCTCCGCCCCCTGCCCCATCCGCGCGCCCATCAGCCGGTACCAGGCCCGCATGTAGACCGTGGCGAAGAGCGAGGAGAGCGTCTCCAGCGTCACCTCGGCGGCGAGCGCCACCGCCCATTTGCGCAGGTAGAAGCCGCTATGGATCGAGTAGGTGCCCGACGAGACCCGCGGCAGGACGAGCCAGCGGATGCCCGCGATGAGGAGCACCGTGCCGGCCGTCATCAGCATGGCGGTGGGCCAGGTCAGCAGCGGCAGGTACCAGTGGTAGTCGATGTCGGTGATGTCGCTGAGCGAGTCGCTGAGCTGGTCGAAGATGTAGAAGGCCGGGAAAATCGGCAGCAGGCCGACGGCCGGGATCGCCGCGAGCAGGAAGGCGTAGGCGGCCAGGAACCCGGCGCGCCTACGGGGCGAGGCCTGGGCGGCCTCCGGCAGGTCTGCGGGATCGGCCGTGCCGACCTTGCGGCCGGGCGAACCGTCCCATTGCTCGGCGCGTCCCACCACCGTGCCGGTGGGAATCGTCGTCAGATCGGCGATCTCCGCGAAATCGCCGATCGTCGTCTCGGGGCCGATGACGCAGGAGGTGCCGATGGCGACATCGGCGCCGATGCTGACGGGGCCGATGACGAGTTCGTTGCCCACCACCTCGGCATTGGCGATGACGAGGCGGCCGCCGAGCGAGGCTCCTTCCCCGACGGTGAGGAGGTCGGGTGCGCCGACCTCGATGTCCGAGATGAGGGCGTCCGCGCCGATCTTCGCGCCCAGCAGGCGCAGGTAGATGGCGATGGCGGGCGAGCCCTGGAGCCATTTCACGTGGACGAGCGGGGTCAACCGCTGCGTCAGCCACCAGCGATAATAGTAGACGCCCCAGAGCGGGTAACGGCCGGGCTTGGTGCGCCCTAGGATCAGCCATTTGGCGGCCACCGCGATGGAGGCGGTGACGGCGTTGATGCCGATATAGACCAGCAGCAGCACCGCCATCTCGCCGAAGAAGCCGAGCGAGCCGCCGGTGAGCAGCAGGTAGGTGACGAAGATGCCGAGCCATTGCGAGGTGGCGAGCGCGATGACGAAAGGCAGGGCGAGGGCCTGCGCGGTTCCGCAGAGGACGCGGCGCAGGAGCGGCGGCGCTACGAATCCGAGGTCGCGCACTGCCATCTGCGTACCGACGCCGCCGGTGCGCTCGATCAGCGCCTCCGACATCGCCCGCAGCGTGCGCCTCGTATAGACGTCCTGCAGGGTGATGGCGGCCAGCGCGGGCGCCTCGCGCACCGCGCCGACGAAGCGGGCGGCCAGAAGCGAGTGTCCGCCGAGATCGGTGAAGAAGTCGGCCTCGAACGGGATCGGCTGGTTGCCGAACACCTGCTTGGCCGCGGCCAGCATCGCCGCCTCGGTCTCGTTGTCGGGCAGTTCCTGCTCGCCCGACAGGTCGGCGACCGTGAGGGTCGCGATGCGCAGGGCCTTGCGGTCGACCTTGCCGGAGGTGAGGCGGGGCAGCACCTCCACCACCTCGAAATGCCCCGGTACCATGTAGGGCGGCATCTGCTCGGCGAGGGTGTGGCGCAGGGCGGCCTTGTCGAACTCCGTTCCCCGTTCCGGAATCAGGAAGGCGACGAGCCGGTCGACACCGTCGTCCTGGCGCAGGACCACCGCCGCCTGATTGATGCCGGCCTGCGCCTGGATGCGGGATTCGATCTCGCCGAGCTCCACTCGGAAGCCGCGGATCTTGACCTGGTCGTCGATGCGGCCGTGAAAGAGGATCCGCCCCTGCGCATCGAGGGAGACCGCGTCGCCCGAGCGGTAGAGAACCGGATCGGTCCCATCGGAGGCGAACGGGTTGGCGACGAATTTCTCCGCGCTCAGTTCCGGACGCTGGAGATAGCCCTTGGCGACGCCCGGGCCGCCGATGAGGAGCTCGCCCTGCTGGCCGGGCCCGAGCAGTTCCAGTCCCTCGCTCGCGACATAGACGGAGTAGTTCGGGATCGGGCCGCCGATGGTGACGGGCTCGCCCGGCCGCATCTCGGCGGCGGTGGCCACCACCGTGGCCTCGGTCGGTCCGTAGGTGTTGAACAATTGCCGGGAGGCCGTAGCCCAGCGGGCCACCAGGGGCTCGGGCAGGGCCTCGCCGCCCAGGAGCACGAGGCGGACGCTCGGCAGCGTCTGAGACAGCATGGCGAGCAGCGTCGGCACCGTGTCGAGGACGGTGACGCGGTTCTGCGTGAGGATGTCGGGCAGCGCCTCGACATCGCCCATCATGGCCGGGCTCGCCACGAACAGCGTCGCGCCGACGAGGTAGGGAACCCAGATCTCCTCCATCGAGAGATCGAACGCCACCGAGGCGCCCTGGAACACCACGTCGTCCGGCCGCATGCCGTAGAGGGCGTTCCCCGAGCGCAGGAAGTGGCAGATATTGGCGTGGCTGATGACGATGCCCTTGGGCAATCCCGTCGAGCCCGAGGTGTAGATCAGATAGGCCGGATGCGCGGGGGTGAGGCCGGCGCCGCGCGGATCGGGGCGCGGCGCATCCGCCGGCACCTCGGCGAGAAGCGCCTCCGTCGTGAGGGACGGGGTTCCCGTGGGCGCCTGGGGCGCGAGGGCGGGCGAGACCAGGAGCAGCTTGGCTTGCGCGTCGTCGAGGCAGACCGCCACGCGGTCGGCGGGAGCCTCCGCATCGAAGGGGAGCCATGCGGCTCCCGACATCGTGATGCCGATCTGGGCGATCAGCAGGTCGGGGCCGCGCGCCATCCAGAGGCCGACGACGTCGCCGGGGCCGATGCCGCGATGATTCAGGCCACGGGCGATGGCGAGCGCGCGGGCCTCGACCTCCGCATAGGTGAACTTTGGATGACGGCCGGCCGCGTCCCGGCTCGCGCCGTCCACGATGGCCGGATGGTCGGGGCGCAGGCGGGCGCTGTCGGAAAAAATCTCTCCCAGAACCTCGTCCCGGATGAGGTCCGGGCGGCTCTCTCCGCGCAGCACGGCCTTCCGCTCCGGCGCTCCGGCGCCGCTATGCGACCCGATCTCGCCCCGTTCGGCCTTGTCCACAAGCGACTCCGCCCGAGGCCGGGTCGTCTCGGCGAGACTGCTCATCCGATGCTCCGCTGCCGGCCCCGCCGCTGCGAGACCGTCCTTTTGGCCGGGTTAGGCGCCCGGATCGTGCCGAAATCGCGGCGCCCCACTGTGGTCGCGCCCGCTTAGCACGTTTGCCGAGCCGCCTAGAACCGGTCTTCGCGGAGAAAGCGGATCAGGCCCAGCGCCAGCGGGACTGGTCGAGGACGAGGACGCTGCCCTGGCGGATGCCCATCCGGGGGGCCTCGCGGATGCTGGTATAGCCGAGGATCACCAGGATGGCGCGGGCGACCCCGCCATGGGCGACGATGACCGCCGGCCGCTGCAGGTCCGCGATCGCCGGCCTGACCCGGTCCACCAGCATGGCATAGCTCTCGCCATGCTCGCCCGGCGGACGATAGCCCCAGCGGTCCCGGTCGCGCGCCAGGGCGCCCCGGCTGTCGCGCCGGCGGATCTCGGCCCAGGTCGAACCCTCCCAGGTGCCGAAGTTGATCTCCATCAGGCGAGTGTCGACGGCGTAGGCCTTCGGCGCGAGATCGAGGCTGGCCCGGAGCACCTCCATCGTCTGTCGCGTGCGCGTGAGCGGGCTCGCGACGAACGCGGCCTCGGCAAGGCTGGCCCCCGCCACGGCCTTCAGTCGCTCGGCCACGCTTTCGGCCTGGCCCAGGCCCGTGGCATTGAGAGGCACGTCGCGCTGGCCCTGGAGGCGGCCCTCCGCGTTCCAGTCGGTCTGGCCGTGGCGGATGAAATACACCGTCATGCGCGCCGGCCGTTCGTGGCGGGGCGCCGCGCTTGTCCGGAACGGGCACGGCCGCGGATCGTTGTCGCGCTCAAGGTTGCTCCAGGCGTTACAGGCATCGGCACACTGCTTTCCCGGAGCGGCGGTGCGTTGGTGCGGTGCCCGCGGCATCGATTGAATATCGTATAAGGCGAAATGTGATCATGGCGAAGAAGCGCGGCAAGCGGCATTCGGGCCAATCGGACACCACGAGGGCGCGCAAGCCCAAACCGCTTAGCCCACGTTCGGAATCGGACCAGCCGCCCTCCTCCGCCGCCTGGGCCCGTTCGGCGATGCGCCATGCCAAGCGCGAAAGCCCGGTCGACACGGCCGCCCTCGCCTCCTGCGCGGCAGCCGGCATCGTCACCGTGCAGCCGGGCGAGGCGTTGGATCTCGCCGCGATCGACGCCAATGCCGATGGCGGGCTCGACAAGGAGGCGTCCAAACAGGCGCTCCTCGTGGAGCATGGCCGCATCCAGGAGTTGCAGGAGCGGCTCTATGCCGAGCATCGGCGCAGCCTTCTCGTGGTGCTCCAGGCCATCGATACCGGCGGCAAGGACGGCACCATCCGGTCGGTCTTCGAGGGGGTGAACCCGCAAGGGTGTCGGGTGTGGTCGTTCAAGGTCCCGAGCGCGGAGGAGCGCGATCACGACTTCCTCTGGCGCTACCACGCCAAGGTGCCGGGGCGCGGCATGATCGGCGTGTTCAACCGCAGCCATTACGAGGATGTGCTCGTGGTGCGAGTGAAGTCCCTGGAGCCGGAGGGGGTATGGCGACCGCGCTACGACCTCATCAACGATTTCGAGCGGATGCTGACCCTGTCGGGCGTCACCGTGCTGAAGTTCTTCCTTCACATCTCGAAGGACGAGCAGAAGGAGCGCCTGGAGGCGCGGATCGCCGATCCCGAGAAGCATTGGAAGTTCGATGCGGCCGACCTCGTCGAGCGCCAATCCTGGGACGCCTATCAGGGCGCCTTCACCGATGCCCTGAGCCGCTGCTCCACCTCGCACGCGCCCTGGCATGTGGTGCCGGCCAACCGCAAATGGTACCGCAACCTCCTCGTCGCCCGCACCATCGCCAACACCCTGGAAGCGATGGATCCGCGCTATCCGGACGCTCAGCCGGGCATCGCCGAGCTGACGGTGCCGGATTGACCTGATCCGACCGCGCGACGATGGTTCGTGCGTCGGGAGCCGGTGCTTGAGAATGCGCGCATGCTGACCGTCCGCGACGTGGCGGCCTCGGGATACCGCTCCCTGCGGTCCATCCGGTTTCCGGTGGAGGCCCTCTCGGTCTTCATCGGGGCCAATGCCGTCGGCAAGACCAACCTCTACCGGGCGCTCGAACGCCTGCAGGCCGCCGCCGCCGGCACGCTGGTGCGTGATCTCGCGGCGGAGGGCGGGATGGACTCGGTCGTCTGGGCCGGACCACGCAGCGGCAAGGGGCCGGTGCGGGTGGGGTGGTCCGTCGAGCTCGGCGACGAGGCTGCGTCCGTCGCCTACCGATACGAGATCGAGGTCGGTCTGGTGCCCCAGTCGGAGGACGGCCCCAGGGGGGCCGCCTTCCTGCTCGAACCGCAGATCAAGCGGGAGCGGCTCACCGTCCTGTCGGGCCGGCGGCCGGCGGCCATGCTCGAGCGTGACGGGCCTTCCGGCTTCGTGCGCGGCGATGACGGCCGCAAGCGCTCTCTCGGCACGAGTCTCCTCGCCACGGAAACCGCGCTCGCGGCACTTCAGGACGCGGTCGCGTTTCCCGAATTGCATCTCGTCCGGCATGCGCTGCTGGATTGGCGCTTCCACCACGATTTCCGCACCGACGCGGCCTCGGCCCTGCGCCGGCCCTGCCTCGCCGTCACCACGCCGACTCTGTCGTCGGACGGATCCGACCTCGCCGCCGTGTTCGCCACCCTCCGGCACATCCGCGAGGACACCGTCGATCTCGACGGGGCCGTGGGCGATGCCTTCCCCGGGGCGCGCCTCGTCATTCCGTCGCCCGGCCGCGAGGCGAGCTTCGGGATGGTCTTCCCCGATTACCCCGAGCGCGTGTTCGAGGCCGCCGAACTGTCGGACGGGACGCTTCGCTATCTCGCCCTCGCCGGGGCCCTCCTCGCCTACCGGCTCCCGCCCTTCATCGCCCTCAACGAGCCGGAGACGAGCCTCCACCCGGACCTGCTCGATCCCCTGGCACGGATGATCGTGACCGCGTCGCGTCGCACACAGGTCTGGCTGGTGACCCATTCGGAGCGGCTGGCCGACGCGATCGAGGAGCAGGGCGGTGTGTCGCCCCGCCGGGTGTTCAAGCGGGACGGGGCGACCTGGATCGACGGGCTCAAGCTGTCGGGAGAGTTCGCGGAAGCCGACGACGCTTGACGGGGGCTCTCATGCTCAGCCGGTCATGCCCTGTCGCCGTGGTCGGGCCGCCAGCGCCGGAGAGATCCCGGCAGCGACCGCATCATTGTCCCGCCGATCCTGTCGGCATGGCGCTGGTAGAGGATGCCGAGGCCGATCAGGCCGAGACCGATGAGCGACAGGGCGAAGGGGAAGAGCAGCGAGTCCCTGAAGACGCGGTTCGCCAGGTCGCCGAGATAGAGTGCCACGCCAATGGCGCCGAACACCGCGTAGATCCGCCGAGACAGGAAGATGGCGAGGCCGATGAGCGCAACGTTCAACAGGGCATAGAGCGCCTTCGCCACCTCGCTGTCGGAGGATTGCCACGTCAGGGCGCCCCAGAAGGTGAGGATGCCGGAAAGATGGAGCCAGAACGCGTAATCCGTCCGCTTCTGGCGCAGGTCCACCGCCCAGGCGAAGGCGATGAGGGCGAGGCCGAACCAGAGCGAGATCGTCCGGCGGGTTTCCCAGTCGAGATCCGGCCCCGTGGCCCAGAGGCCGATATCCATGGACAGGAACCACAGGGCCACCGCCGCGATCAGGGTGATGAAGCCGAAGCGTGTGGCGCGCAGGGCGATGGCCGAGGCCACGAGGGTCGCCGCTTCCATGGGCACCCAGCCGCCCTTGTTCCAGGTGAAGACGTCGCGATAGGCGCCCGGCCGG
The DNA here is from genome assembly GCF_008040005.1 of Methylobacterium sp. WL19. Taxonomy (NCBI): domain Bacteria; kingdom Pseudomonadati; phylum Pseudomonadota; class Alphaproteobacteria; order Hyphomicrobiales; family Methylobacteriaceae; genus Methylobacterium; species Methylobacterium sp. WL19. The sequence continues at coordinate 9,734 of NZ_VRVC01000065.1, read as the reverse complement.
CCCTGCTCGCCCCAGCCCCAGCTCTCCTGCAGGCCGTAGACGGCGAGCGGCGTCATGGCCACGGCGCAGGCGATGAGGAGACCGCCGGGGACCGGCAGGTCGTGCGCGATGCGGAGGTGCCGCCCGGCGGCGACGAAGGCCGCCGCGTAGATCAGGGCGGTGGCGGTGAGAGCCGGTCCGCCCATCATCCCGAAGGCGAGGGTCGAGAACAGGCCCATGGCGCCGATGACCACCAGGGCGCCGGCATACCAGAGCACGTGGGCGAGATCGAAGGAGACGGCCCCTCCCGGCCGTGTGGCATAGAAGGCGGAAAGCGCGCGTGCCTGTTCGGCGGTGATGATCCCGGCGGACGCCGCATCATCGAAAGCGGGACGGGTCTTCATGGGGACAGGGCCTCGGCGGGACGCGGCCCCGGAGCGGGTCGGTCCCTCGCCTTATCCGCCGGGGCAGGCCGGCGCGGCGCGCTCCCGCACGCGGCCCGCCTCACTCCTTGCTGTCGAGCCTCAGATCCGGCGCGTCCGGGTTCTTCATGCCGACCACGTGGTAGCCGGCATCCACATGGAGGATCTCGCCGGTCATGCCGCGCGACATGTCCGATATCAGGTAAGAGGCGGTCTCGCCGACCTCCTCGATGGTCACCGTCCGCCGCAGGGGCGCGTTGTACTCGTTCCACTTGAGGATGTAGCGGAAGTCGCCGATGCCGGAGGCGGCCAGGGTCTTGATCGGGCCGGCCGAGATCGCGTTGACGCGGATCTTCGAGGGGCCGAGATCGGCGGCGAGATAGCGCACCGAGGCTTCCAGCGCCGCCTTGGCGACGCCCATGACGTTGTAATGCGGCATCCATTTCTCGGCGCCGTAATAGGTCAGCGTCAGGAGAGAGCCACCGTTGGGCATCAGCTTCTCGGCGCGCTGGGCCACCGCCGTGAACGAGTAGCACGAGATCATCAGCGACTTGGTGAAGTTCGCCTCCGAGGTCTCGACGTAGCGTCCCGTCAGCTCGTCCTTGTCGGAGAAGGCGATGCAATGGACGACGAAGTCGATCCCCTGCGGAAAGACGCGGCCGGCTTCCGCGAAGACGGCGTCGATGGAGGCGCCGTCGGTGACGTCGCAATGGCCAACCACATGGGCATCGAGCTCGCGCGCCAGGGGCTCGACCCGCTTCTTCAGGGCATCGCCCTGGTAGCTGAAGGCGAGCTTGGCGCCGTGGGCATGGGCGCTCTTGGCGATGCCCCAGGCGATGGACCGGTTGTTGGCGACACCGAGCACCAGACCGCATTTTCCGGCGAGCAAGCCGCCGACGTGATCGTGTACCGGGTTCGTGTCCGCCATGAGTCACCTGAGCCAGAGGCCGTCGCGCGCCGGAGCGCACCCGTCCGGACCTGGGGGGAAGCGCTCGCGCCGAGGCATCCTTAGCGGAGGTGCGCCGGGGACGGAAGTCCGCGCCTATGCCTGTCCAGAGGCGGTGCGCGCCGCCCGGCGCCCGTTAGCATAGGCGAGGAGGGTCTCGTCCTCGCTCGCCGGCAGCGAGATCGCCGTGGTGGCGAACAGGTCGCCGCGGGTGCCGTCCTTCTTCGGCAGGCCCTTGCCCTTGAGGCGGAAGGTCCGGCCCGAACTCGTCATGGCCGGAACGCGCATCTCCACCGCGCCGGTGAGGGTGGGCACGCGGATCGGGCCGCCGAGGATCGCATCTTCGAGGGCCAGATCCACGGAGGTGCGCAGATCCGCCCCCTCCACGGTGAAGCGCGGATGCGGCAGGATGCGGATGGTCAGCAGGGCGTCGCCCGGCGAGGAGCGTGGACCGCCCGGGTTCCCGAGGCCGCGCAGGCGGATGGTTTGCCCGTCCACGACGCCCTTGGGGATCACCACGTCCACGTCGCGTGAGCCCAGCGAGATCCGCAGCTTCTCCTCGCTCGCCACCTGCTCCAGGGTCACGGAGAGTTCGGCGGCGAGATCTTCACCCTTCATCGGTCCCCTGGCGCCGGGACCGCCACCGGCACCGCCCCGGAACGTGTCGCCGAACAGGTGCGAGAAGATGTCCTCGCCGATCCCGCCGCCGCCCGCCCGGTTGCGTGCCGCGCTCTCGAAGTCGAAGCCCGCCGAGCGGGCGCCACCCGGACCGCCGCCGAAGCCACCGAACCCGTCGAAGCCGGCCGGCGCGCGGGGCTTGCCGTCGGCATCGATCTCGCCACGGTCGAACTGGCCGCGCTTGGTGGCATCGCCGAGGATCTCGTAGGCGCTGTTGGCCTCCGAAAAACGGTCCTTGGCCTTGGCGTCGTTCTTGTTGGTGTCGGGGTGGTAGGCCTTGGCGAGCTTGCGATAGGCCTTCTTGATGTCGGCCTCGCTGGCGCCCTTGGCCACACCCAGCACGTCGTAGGGATTGCGCATCGTCTGTTATCGGTCTCGGTGCCGCACGGGGCCGGGCTCATGCCCGCCCCTGTCGAAGTCTTCCGCTATGTGGAATGGATGTTGCTTCTATGCAACGGTCATCCGGCAGGATTCGACGGTTCGATCCACTCGTCAACCCGCCGCCACGCCGGACGATCCCAAAGGCGGCACGATCTTGCCAACAGCCGAGCCGTTCTCGGCGTCAGGCCTTGGCTTTGGCCGTGCGGATACGGGTCAATTCCCATTCGCCCCCCGAAGGCTTGCAGCCGGTACCGCGCACGAAACGACTGCGCGATGGCGCGATGACCGAGGCGAGGAAATCCCGGCAGATCAGGTCGTTGGCGACGTAGGGAAGGCCCGTCGGGTTGACGGAGCCGCGCAGGGACGAATCCGGGTTGTCCCACTTGACCGGACGACCGTTGCCCTGCGGATCGAGGGCCACCGCCAGGGCCGCGTGCGCCCGGCGCCAATCCTCGTCGGACATCTCGCTGCCGAAGCTCTTCGGGCGCTTGTCGATGCTCCCCGTGACCAGGGGCTCGGGGACCGTCACGTCCGGTTCCGACTTGCTCTCGCTCTGGAAGGTGAGGATCGGAATGCCGCAGCCGGCGAGCGACAAGGCCAGGGCCACGCTGCCCGACGTCAGCACCGCCGCGCACCGGGCGCGGGCCAGACGGGGTGCGACGACGGCACGGATGGAGACGGGTTGGGCTTTACTCTCGCTCCGACGCATTACACCTGTTCTCACGACGTGACCCGAACGACGACAAATCGTGTCCCACGTCGGTGCCCCCGACCCGGATCTCACTCACAGGATTACGCCTTGGATCGGTTAAGGATCGATGAGCCGGCCACGCCCGGCAGTGTCTCACCCGCCGCCTCCCCCCTCGGGGCCGGTGGAGACTTCACGCTGTCCACAGACCCCTGGGGACTGTTTTCCGCCTGGATGGGCGAGGCCGAGCGTGCGGAGCCCGAGGATCCCAACGCCATGGCGCTCGCCACGGCCGGCTCCGACGGCCTGCCGGACGTGCGCATGGTGCTGCTCAAGGGAGCCGATGAGAGGGGCTTCGTCTTCTATACCAATGTCGATTCCACCAAGGGCGAGGAACTGGCGCAGAACCCGCAGGCCGCCCTGGTCCTGCATTGGAAGAGCCTGCGCCGGCAGGTCCGCGCGCGCGGACCCGTGAGCCACGTGTCGCTCGAGGAGGCGGATGCCTATTTCGCGAGCCGCCGCCGCGAGAGCCGGATCGGTGCCCATGCCAGCCGCCAGTCCCGGCCGCTGGCCGACCGCGCCACCCTGGAAGCGGAGGTCGCCGCCCTGTCGGCCCGCTACGAGGACCAGCCGGTGCCGCGCCCGGAGAACTGGACGGGGTTCCGCATCGCCCCGGTCTCCATCGAGTTCTGGCAGGATGGGCCGTTCCGGCTCCACGACCGCGTCCGCTTCACGAGGGACGGCGGCGGCTGGCAGGGGGCGAGACTCTATCCGTGAACCGCCATCGGCCGGGAATGGGCGTTGTCTCGACCGCTTCCAGCCTTGCTGCGCCGCGGGATCGACCCTGGATTTCCCGGCTGGCGCAGCTTAGACCTGGGCTGTCCACCGCCCCCGGACCCTGAAGGAACGGCCTTGGCCATATCGAGCAATGAACGCCGCCGCGTCATGCTGCTGACGGGCGCAAGCCGCGGAATCGGTCACGCCACGGTCAAGCGCTTCTCCGCGGCCGGGTGGCGGGTCATCACCTGTTCCCGCCATGCCTTCCCCGAGAATTGCCCCTGGGAGATGGGGCCGGAGGATCACCTCCAGGTCGATCTCTCGGACCCCGAGGATACGATGCGCGGTGTGGCTGAAGTCGCCGGCCGTCTCGCCGACGAGGGCGGCCTGCTCCATGCGCTGGTCAACAATGCCGGCATTTCGCCCAAGGGCTCGAACGGCGAGCGCCTCGGCGCCATCGCCACGGAATTCGGCGACTGGCGCAAGGTGTTCCAGGTCAACGTCTTCGCGCCCCTGCTCCTGGCACGCGGCCTGTGCGAGGAACTGACCCGCGCCAAGGGCTCCATCGTCAACGTCACCTCGATCGCGGGGTCCCGCGTGCATCCCTTCGCGGGCGCGGCCTACGGCACGTCGAAGGCGGCGCTCGCCGGCCTCACCCGCGAGATGGCCAGCGATTTCGGCCCCCTCGGGGTGCGGGTGAACGCGATCTCGCCGGGCGAGATCGATACGGCGATCCTCTCGCCCGGCACCGACAAGATCGTGGCCGGCATCCCGCAGCGGCGCCTCGGCACGCCCGACGAGGTGGCCAAGGCGATCTACTTCCTCTGCACCGAGGCCTCCTCCTACGTGAACGGCGCCGAGTTGCACATCAACGGCGGCCAGCATGTCTGAACGAGGTGCGCTCTCGGCGTTCCTCGCGGTCTCCATTCTCGTCGCCTCGCTCCTGGGCGCGCAGCCCGTCCGGGCCGATCCGGTCGTGACGATCCTCGACCTGCCGTTCAGGGCGCGCGCCATGCGCGGCCCCGGCAGCGAGGTCTCCCTGGCTGTGGCGACCTCGGGCCTCCTTCCGCTCGCCCGTCCCAAAGGGTTGAAGGGCGAGGTGGTGGAGGATGTGTCCCTGGCCGTCCTGTGGGGCGACGAGGGCGGTGCCGCCCTGACCCTCGCCGACGGCAAGGTCGCCACCACCCTTCTCGGTGTGGAGGCCATCGACGGGCTCGCGGTCTCCGAGACCCCGCGCGGTGCCGTTGCCGGCACCCGGCGCGCGACTCTCGGTCCGCTCAGTGCCCACCTGTCCGACCCCGTCCGCCCCAATGCCAGCGAGTTCGAGCGTGCCGGGACGCTCACCATCCGCGAGCGCCAGCCGGTGGGGATGAGCGCCGATCCGAAGCCCGTCCCCATCGTGACCACCGCGGTCACCGCCGGTCACGGCGCTGCCTTCGCCCTGCGCCGCCCCATAGCGATCCTCATCGACGGCCGGCCGGTCATCGTGGCGGTGACGGCGCAAGAGGGCGGATCGGCTCTGGTCGTGGTCGGCAAGCCTTCGGCAGGGTTGGGCAAGCCTTCGGCGGAGCCCGGCAAGCCCTCGGCGGAGTCCACCAAATCCCCGGCGGAGCCGGACAAGGCATGGGCCATTCTCGCCCGGAGCCCGGTTCAGGCGGTGGGGCCGGGTGGACAGTCGCTGACACTCGCGGCGATCGGCGATGTCTCGAAAGCCGGTCAACCCCGGATCGCCGCGGTGGCGGCGCCCGACGGGGCCGGCATCCTCCAGCTCTGGGCCTACGAGGCCGGAGCCCTGCGACTGGTCGGCGAGGCCACCGGCTACACCACCCTGTCTCCGGGCGAGGGCGGGGCCGACCTGTCGGCCGTTCTCGATGCCGATGGGGACGGTGTGGCCGAACTCGCCTTGCCGGTGGCGGATCGGAGCGCCCTGGCCATCCTGTCCCTGAAGGACGGCATCCGCGAGGTGAAGCGCATCCCCTTGCCCGGCCTTGCCGCCTTCGGCGTCGCGGCAATCGGCCACGGCCCTCGCACGCGCCTTCTCGTCGGCCTCGCCGACGGGCGGGTGGCGCTCATCTCTCCGTAACCGAGAAACGTCGAGCCCCATGAGCGAAGCAGCGAGCGAGGACGGTTCCGACGTCCGGCTCTTCCCGGCGCGCCCCTTCTTAGGCGCGTCCATCGCCGTCATCCGCGACGGGCGGGTGCTGCTGGCCGCCAGGGCCAACGAGCCCCTGCGCGGGGTCTGGACGCTTCCCGGCGGGCTGGTGGAGCCCGGCGAGACCCTGGCGCAGGCGGCGCTGCGGGAGCTCGGCGAGGAGGTCGGCGTCTCGGCCGTGGTCGTCCGCTCCCTGACCCCGACGGAGATCATCCTGCGGGCCGAGGATGGCCGGGTGCGCCACCATTACGTCGTCCATCCCCACGCCGCCCTCTGGACCGCCGGCGAGCCGGCCCCCGGCCCCGAGGCCCTGGACGTGCGCTGGGCTCTTCCCGACGAGCTCGCCGATCTCGCCACGACGCCCGGATTGCGGGAGACGGTGGACGAGGCCTTCGCGCAGGTCGCTGGCCTGGATGGCGATACGCAATCCCGATGAGACCGACGGGCTCCTCGTCTCGACCGGTAAACGGTGTAAACCTGCCCGATGAGGTTCGCGGCGGAGGACGGGGTGTGGCTGTGACGTGGGTGAGGCGATGCCTGTCGCCCGTGCTGATGTTCGCCACCCTCGCGGTGGGCATGCCCGATCTCGCTTCGGCTCAGCAGCGCCCCAACCCGGCGCGGCCCGCGCAGAAGGCCCCGGAGAAGGACAAGGAGCCCCCTGCCCCCGCCGAGCCGCCGCCCGCTCCCTACGACCGGGACCTGATGCGGCTCTCCGAGATCATCGGCTCCCTCTCCTTCCTGCGCAGCCTCTGCGCGGCGCCGGACGCCGCCGAATGGCCGACCCGGATGAAGGCGTTGATGGAGGCCGAAGGGGTGACGCCGGGGCGGCGGGACCGCCTCGCCGGGGCGTATAACCGCGGCTATCGCGGATATTCCCTCACCTACCGGGCCTGCACGCCATCGGCGACGGAGGCGGCGTCCCGCTATGTCGCGGAGGGAGAACGGCTGTCCCACGCCCTGGCCAGCCGTTTCGGGGGCTGAGGCGGCGATGTGTCTTTCGGGAGACAGGGCATAAGGCTGAAGGAAATTCGTCGCATTCGACCCCCGGCGTTAACCGCTTCGCAATTCTTGGCTTCCCGATGCGCGAAGCTCAGCCTATGTTTCGGTCATCCGCCGAGCCATTCTTCGGCGCAACCGATGTTATCGCCATGCAGATCGACACCGCCCCCGCGCCCTTCGAGGCCGATCTCGACGACAAGCGCGTAGCCCTCGGCTACGTCTCGGAAGCGTTCGCGGAAGGCTGTCTCGACGGGCTCGACGGCGATTGCATGGCGCAGGCCGCCCTGTTCGCCGCCTTCCAGGAACTGGTGATGACCTATGGCGAGGACGCCACCGCGCGTTACGCCGAGGGCTTTCCCGACCGCATCCGCGGGGGCGCCTTCACCACCGCCCCCCAGCATTGAGGCGCGGGACCGGGCCGCACCCGACCCGTTGACGTTTTGCGTGTGATCGATCGAGCCGCCCGGACAGGACCGGGCGGCTCGATGCGTTTCGGGGCCGGGATCGAGCTCTGCCGGTAAATCCGTTAACCCGGCGACAGCGCCTCGTCGAACACCACCGCCTCGCCGCTGGACGGGCCGACGAGGTCGCCCTGCCACATCACGCGCCTGCCGCGCACGATGGTGCCCACCGGCCAGCCGGTGACGGTGACGCCGTCATAGGGGGTCCAGCCGCATTTCGACGCGATCCACTCGTTGCGGATGGTCTCGCGGCGCTTGAGGTCCACCACCGTCACGTCCGCGTCGTAGCCCACCGAGAGCCGGCCCTTGCGGCTGATGCCGAACAGGCGCTTCGGCCCGGCGCTGGTCATGTCGACGAAGCGGGCGAGAGACAGCCGTCCGTTGGCGACGTGATCGAGCATGATCGGCACCAGCGTCTGGACGCCGGTCATGCCGGAGGGGGAATCCGGATAGGGCTTGGCCTTCTCCTCCAGCAGGTGCGGCGCGTGGTCCGAGCCGAGGATGTCGGCGACGCCCTGCGTCAGCCCGTGCCAGATCCCGTCGCGATGCGCCGCGTCGCGCACCGGCGGGTTCATCTGCACCAGGGTGCCGAGGCGGGCATAGGCCTCGGTCCCGTCGAGGGTGAGGTGGTGCGGCGTCACCTCGACGCTGGCCACGTCCTTATGGTCGGCGAGAAACACCATCTCCTCCGCCGTGGAGATGTGCAGGATGTGGATGCGGGCACCCGTCTCCTGCGCGATCCGCACGAGGCGCTGCGTCGCCTTCAGCGCGGCCTCGGGCGAGCGCCAGACTGGGTGCGAGGACGGATCGCCCGGCACCCGCAGGCCCTTGCGCTCGCGCAGCATGGGCTCGTCCTCGGCATGGAAGGCGGCCCGGCGCCGGGTGCGCTTCAGGATCTCCGTCACGCCGGCATCGTCCTCGACCAAGAGCGCGCCGGTGGAGGAGCCGACGAACACTTTGATCCCCGCAGCACCCGGCAGGCGCTCGAGGGTGGCGACCTCATGGGCGTTCTCGTGGGTGCCGCCGACCCAGAAGGCGAAGTCGCAATGCATGCGGTGGTGCCCACGCGCCACCTTGTCGGCGAGGGTCTCGGCGCCGGTGGTCAGCGGGTTGGTGTTGGGCATCTCGAACACGGCGGTCACGCCGCCCATCACCGCCGCGCGGGAGCCCGATTCGAGGTCTTCCTTGTGGTCGAGGCCCGGTTCGCGGAAATGGACCTGGGTGTCGATGACACCCGGCAGCAGGTGCAGGCCGGTGCAATCCTGGCGCTCGCCCTCCGCCCGGGACAGGTCGCCGATGGCGGCGATACGGCCGTTTCGAATGCCGAGATCGGCGGTGTGCTCGCCGTCGTGATTGACGATCCTGCCGCCGGTGAGGAGGAGATCGAAGGGCTGGTCCATCGGGGTCGCTCCTGAACGGCGTTGAGACGCGGGTGGCGGCGGCTTATGTCAGCCTCGCGCGGCGTGCAACGCCGTGCCCTGCCGACAGGCCCGCCGGCGCATCGCCACGATGCGCGCCGGAGGGGCCTTTGCAGGATGACCTTCGAGGAGTTGCCATGCCGATCGCCCTGCTGCCGGACCGCGCCGTCATCGTCATCGCGGGCGAGGAGGCCGCGAGTTTTCTCCAGGGCGTGGTGACCTGCAATATCGAGACCCTCGAACCGGGTGAGGCTCGGCTCGGCGGGCTGCTGACCCCGCAGGGCAAGATCCTGTTCGATTTCCTGATCTGGCGCTCCGGCGACGGCTTCCGCCTGGATTGCCCGGCCGATCAGGCCCCGGCGCTCGCCAAGCGCCTCACGCTCTACCGCCTGCGCGCCAAGGTGACGATCGCCGTCGACCCGACCCTGGGGCTCGCCGCCGCCTGGGGCGGGGCCGAAACCGCCGCCGCCACCGAGCGCCTCCGCGACGGGCGCCTCCCGGCGTTGGGCGAGCGCCTCGTCTTCGCCGAGGGCGCGTTCTCGGCCGATGCCACCGAGGCGGATTACCACGCCCACCGCATCGCCCTCGGCATCCCCGAGGGCGGACGCGACTTCGCCTATGGCGATGCCTTCCCGCACGAGGCGCTGATGGACCAGCTCGCCGGCGTCGATTTCAGGAAGGGCTGCTATGTCGGCCAGGAGGTCGTGTCGCGCATGCAGCATCGCGGCACCGCGCGCACCCGCATCGTTCCGGTGATCTCCCGCGACGGGGAGGCCGTGACCTCCGGCGCGGAAGTGACCGGCGGACCGCGCGGGCTCGGCACGCTGCCGACC
>NZ_VRVC01000064.1:0-29168 GCF_008040005.1 Methylobacterium sp. WL19 | reverse complement strand
GGGCCGGAGCGGTCAGCGGCTGCTCGGGGGCACGAAAGGTGGGGGCGGGCTGTGCCGCCCTGGCCCTCGCTTCCGCACGCAGGCGCTCGGCCACTTCAGCGATCCGCTGCTCGGTCTGGACGATCTCGGGGTTGTTCTGCGAATGCGCGGTGATCAGCGCCGGCTCGATGCCGGTGGCCACCACGGAGACGCGGATGATGCCGTCGAGGCTCTCGTCGAAGGTGGCGCCGAGGATGATGTTGGCGTCCGAATCCACTTCCTCGCGGATGCGGGTGGCGGCTTCGTCGAGCTCGTAGAGGGTGAGGTCGTTGCCGCCGGTGATCGAGATCAGCAGGCCGCGCGCGCCCTTCATCGACACGTCGTCGAGGAGCGGGTTGGCGATGGCGGCTTCGGCGGCGCGGTTGGCGCGCTTCTCGCCCGACGCCTCGCCGGTGCCCATCATGGCCTTGCCCATGCCGCGCATGATCGCGCGGACGTCGGCGAAGTCGAGGTTGATGAGGCCTTCCTTGACCATCAGGTCGGTGATGCAGGCGACGCCCGAATAGAGCACCTGGTCGGCCATGGCGAAGGCGTCGGCGAAGGTGGTCTTCTCGTTGGCGACCCGGAACAGGTTCTGGTTCGGGATCACGATGAGGGTGTCGACGGCGGCCTGGAGCTCCTGGATGCCGGCCTCGGCGGTGCGCATGCGGCGCACGCCCTCGAACTGGAAGGGCTTGGTGACGACGCCGACGGTGAGGATGCCCATGTCGCGGGCGGCGCGGGCGATGACGGGGGCCGCACCGGTGCCGGTGCCGCCGCCCATGCCGGCGGTGATGAAGCACATGTGAGCGCCCGAGAGCTGGTCACGGATCTCGTCGATGACCTCGTCGGCGGCGGCCGAGCCGACCTCGGGGTGCGAGCCGGCGCCGAGCCCCTGCGTCACGCCGAGGCCCATCTGGATCACGCGCTCGGCCTTGGAGGAGGTGAGCGCCTGGGCGTCCGTGTTCGCGACCACGAACTCGCAGCCCAGCAGGCCGGATTCGATCATGTTGTTGACGGCGTTGCCGCCGGCGCCGCCGACACCGAAGACGGTGATGCGGGGCTTGAGTTCGCGGATGTCAGGCGCCTGGAGAGAGATGGCCATGGTGTCGAGCCCTTCGTGCCGTTTTCGCGTTGCCGATGAGCGCCTCCGCAAAGGCGCCGATTGTGTCGTCGCCCCCCCCCCTTCCGGGGGCGGGCCTCGTCTCTAGAAACTCTCCCGCAACCAACGGTACACGCGGGGGATGTAGCCGTCGGTTCCGGTGCCCAGGAGAGCGCTGTGCCCCCGCGGCTCGAAATGTTCCGCATGCGCCACCTGCGGGTAGACCAGCAGGCCCACCGCGGCGGAGAAGGCGGGTCCCTTGGCGGCCTCCGGCAGGCCGCGGATGCCCAGCGGCCGGCCGATCCGCACCTGGCCCTGCATCACCCGGCGGGCGACCTCGGGCAGACCGACGAGCTGGCTCGCGCCCCCCGTCAGCACCACCCGGCGGCCGGCCTGGGCGGCGAAGCCCGCGTTGCGGAGACGATCGCGAACGAGTTCGACGATCTCCTCCACCCGCGGCTTGATGATCCGCACGAGCTGCGAGCGCGGCACGTGGGTGGGGGCGTCGCCCTCGTCCTCGCCGACCCCGTGGACCGCGATCATGTCGCGCTCGTCGGAGGCGGTGGAGATCGCCGAGCCGTACAGGGTCTTGAGCCGCTCGGCCGCCACCACCCGGGTGGAGAGGCCGCGGGCGATGTCCATGGTGACGTGGTGGCCACCCACCGCCAGGGCGTCCACGTGGACGAGGTGACCGCCCTCGAACACGCCGAAGCTGGTGGTGCCGCCGCCCATGTCGACGACGCAGACGCCCATTTCGGCTTCGTCGTCGACGAGGGCGGAGAGCCCGGCGGCATAGGGGGTGGCGATCACCGCCTCGACGCCGAGATGGCAATGTTCAACCGCCAGCATCAGGTTGCGGGCGGCGGCGGCCTCCGCCGTGACCACGTGGAGATCGACGCCGAGGGACTCGCCGATCATCCCGGTGGGATCGATGACCGCGCCCTGGCCGTCGATGGCATAACCGGTGGGAAGGGCGTGGAGCACGGTGCGGCCGGGGCTGACGCCATGGGCGCTCGCCGTCTCCAGGGCGCGCTCCACGTCGGCGCCCATGACGGTGCCGCTGCGGACGCCGACATGGGCCTCGAAATGCTGCGAGCCGAGGCGGCCGCCGGAGATGTTGACGATGACCGACTGGACCTCGACCTTGGCCATCCGCTCGGCGGCGTGGACCGCCTGGCGGATCGCCCCTTCGGCGGCCTCGAGATCGACGATGGCACCGCCCTTGAGGCCGTGCGAGCGCTGATGCCCGATGCCGATGATGCGGGCGAAATGGGTCCGTCCGCGCAGGGTGGTGAGGGCCTCGGCCGGCTGGAGCTCGGCGATGAGGCAGACCACCTTGCTCGTGCCGATGTCGAGCACCGAGAGGATGGTGCTCCGGCGCGCGGAGAGCGGTTTCATACGCGGCGTGAGGCCGTGTTGCGCGTGCATCGGATTACCGGGCGAAGGAGGCGGGAAGGGCGGGCTGGCGGGACGCGAGAGGCGCCGGACGGATCGTACGGCTCATGTCTCGGTTCCCTTGCCCTTCGGCTTCTTCTTCTGGGATTCGGCGCGCGTGGCGGCCGCCTCCTCCGTGAGCCGCACCACCACCCGGTCGGGCAGCCGCAGGTCCACGGCGATGATGTCCTTCTCGAGGATGCGGCTGTCGCGCTCGAGCTTGACGAGGCGGGCCAGGGCCTCGGCGGCCCCGGTCTCGGGCAGGCGGATGTCGACGCCGTCGAGCTTCAGGGTCCAGCGCCGGCCGGACACGTAGGTGCCGGCCTTGACCCGCTCGCCAAGTTCCCCCGCCGCCTCGATGAGGGCGAGGTAATCCTTGAGGCGCTCGTTGGCCTCTTCGCCCACCACCAGGGGGAGCGCGGCGTAGCGGTCGTCGCGCATCTCGTCGATGACGGTGCCGTCGGCGGCGATGACCGAGATCTCGCCATTGCGCTGCCACAGGGCGGCGGGCTCGCGCTCGACCTGGTTGATGACGATCTCGTTCGGATAGACCTTGCGCACCGAGACGCTGGAAATCAGCGGCACATCGAGGAGGCGCTGGCGCGCTTCGGCGACGTCGAGGAAGACCACGGACGAGTGGCCGTCGATGCCGGCCGCCTGCAGCACTTCCCGCTCATAGAGACGGGAGATGCCCGAAATGGTGACGCGCTCGACGCCGAAACCGGCCAGCCGGGCCAGGACGTCCGAGACGTGGCCGTTCTCCAGCACGAAGCGGTCGTAGCGGCCGCTGGCGACGAAACCGGTCACCGACAGGACGGCGAAGGTGACCGCGAGGGTCAGCGTGCCCGCGTGCCGCGGAATGCGCCGCTCGATCGGCTGCCCGAGCCGCGAACGGCGCGAGCGCAGCATGGGGCGCACCAGTCGCGGCAGGCGCGCCGCCAGACCGGCGACGAGCGAGCCCGGACCGGGCGCGGGGGTTCCGTCGACGCCAGCCTGACCGGCGGCGTTCAACGACCCAGAGTAGCGTCCTCCACCATCCATCGGACGAGCTCACCGAAACTCAAGCCAGCGTAGGCTGCGATCTCCGGCACAAGGCTCGTCTTGGTCATCCCGGGCTGCGTGTTGACCTCCAGGACGACGAGGGCACCGGTTCCACCCGGTGTGTCGTCGTATCGAAGGTCCGCACGGCTGATGCCCCGGCATCCAAGTGCTTGATGCGCCGTTAACGACAACTCTTGGACACGCTGGTAAATTTTTGGTTTAATTTCTGCCGGGAGGACGTGGATCGACCCCCCCTCGGCGTACTTCGCATCGAAGTCGTACCACTCCCCCGAGGCGGGCTTGATCTCGATGACCCCGAGGGCCTTGTCCCCCATCACCGCGCAGGTGAGTTCGCGGCCCGCAACGTAAGTCTCCGCAAGAACTTGCTCCCCGTAGACCCACTCGTCCGAGGCGAGAATCTGGGGCGGATGGGAGCGCCCGTCCTGGACGATGATGACGCCCATGGAGGAGCCTTCGGCGATGGGTTTGATCACGTAGGGCGGAGTTAACGGGTGTGACTTCGCGGCATCATGACGGTTAACGACCAGCCCCTCCGGAACGCTCACCCCGGCGGCCTTCATGATCGTTTTGGCACGTTCCTTATGCATCGCCAGGGCCGAGGCCAGGACGCCCGAATGGGTGTAGGGAATGCGCAGGATTTCAAGCAGACCCTGGATCGTGCCGTCCTCGCCGGCCGGACCGTGCAGGGCGTTGAGGGCCACGTCCGGGCGCAACTCCGTGAGCACGGTGGCGATGTCCGGCCCGACATCCACCTGCGTGACGCGGAACCCCTCCCCTTCGAGGGCGTCCGCGCAGGCGCGGCCCGAGTTCAGGGAGACCTGACGCTCGGAGGACCATCCGCCCATGAGGACGGCGACGTGCTTGGACATGGGCGAAGCTCCAGAATCGGGCGGGGAAACGAATGTGCGGGTGAGCGTCACGCGCCGCCGATCAGCGCGCGGATGCGTGTGAACACGAGGTCCGCCGAATCGGCCCGGAGGGAGCCGATCCGGCGAAGGATGCGGGACGGCTCGATGCAGGCGATCTTGATCGGACGCACCACCGATGCGGTGACCAGACCGGCCTCGTCGAGATCCTCGATCGCGAGGTCGCCGGGCATGGCGGCGTTGCGGGCGCTGGTGATCATCGCGACCCAGACGAACCCGGCCCGCGCGACATCCGCGCCGGAGACGACCAGGGCCGGCCGGCGCTTCTCGACGAGGCGATCCGCATAGGGAAAGGGCACGACGATCACCGCTCCAGGCGAGAAGCCGCCCGGATCAGAGGTGGGCATAATCTTCGTCGTCCGCACTGCCCGCCCATTCCGTGAAGGTCACGAACGGGTCGTCCCCCTCCGGAGGGGCCTTCTCGATGCGGACGCCCTCCTCGGTCAGGACGTAGCGCAGACGATCCCCCGGCCCAACCGCCAGCCGCTCGCGGACTTCCGCGGGCAGCACCGTCTGGCTCTTGACCGAGATCTTCGAATAGGCGGCGCGAACGCTACGATCCAGCATGCATCCCTCCGGCTCTCGCCTTACGTCTTACCGGCTTACGCCACTGCGTTCAAACCGATCCGCTTGATCTCCCAATGCAGCTCGACGCCCGACGTCTCGCGCACCCGGCGGCGGACTTCCTCGCCGAGTCCCTCGATATCGGCGGCGGTGGCGCCATCGCGGTTGATCAGGAAGTTGCAGTGCATCTCCGAGACCTGGGCGCCGCCCATCGTCAGTCCACGGCAGCCGGCGGCATCGACGAGTTGCCATGCCTTGCCGCCCGGCGGGTTCTTGAAGGTCGAGCCGCCGGTGCGCTCGCGGATCGGCTGGGCCGCCTCGCGGGCGGCGGTGACGCGGTCCATTTCCGATTCGATGTCCTGGCGGTCGCCGGGACGGCCCCGGAACAGCGCGCTCGTGAAAATCACGTCCTCGGGCGCCTCGCTGTGGCGGTAGGTGAAGCCCATCTCGGCATGGGTGAAGCGCCGCAGCGCTCCCGAGCGGTCGATGCCGCGCGCCTCCACCAGCACGTCGGTGGTCTCCCCGCCATGCGCGCCGGCATTCATGCGCAGCGCGCCGCCGATGGAGCCGGGAATGCCCCGGAAGAAGGCCAATCCGTCGAGGGACGCCTCGGCCGCGGCCTTGGCGAGGCGCATGTCCGGCACCGCGGTCCCGGCCCGCAGGGTCTCGCCGTCGATCTCGACGGACCCGAAGGCCTTGCCGCCGAGCCGGATGGTGATTCCGGGAATGCCGCCGTCGCGGACGATCAGGTTAGAGCCGAGGCCGATCACGGTCACCGGAAGCGCGGGGTCGAGGGCGCTGAGGAGATGGGCCAGATCCTCCTCGTCGGCCGGCGTGAACAGCACCTGCGCCGGCCCGCCGACGCGGAACCAGGTGAGGTCGGACAGCGACGGGTTGGCCAGCAGCCGCCCGCGCAGGGCGGGAGCGGCGGCGCGGATCTCAGGGGTGATGTCGGGAAAGGCGGTCATCGAATCCCTTGCCTTCCGGCATATTCAACGGAAAGTTGTTGGCGGCCGCAACAGGTGGTGGCATGGGCCGAACGATCGTCTACACCCGTCCCGCGGCTCGGGCGCTCGCCCGTATGCCGGCCAACACCGAAGCGCAGATACGCGAGAAACTGAGAACCCTCGCCGACGATCCCGCGGCTCTGTCCAACAACATCAAGGCCCTGAAAGGGGCCGAGGGGTTTCGCCTGCGGATCGGCGATTGGCGCGTGATCTTCACGATCGAGCCGGATCGGGTCATTGTGCATGCCGTCGGTCCCCGCGGCTCGATCTACGGGTAGGATCCAGCACCATGACCATCGTGCGCACGCAGACACCGTCCGGCGAATCCATCGTCATCATGCCCGAAGCCGAGTTCGAGCGGCTGGCCGCTTTGGCCGAGGATGCATCGGACCTGCAGACATTGGTCACGTCGCAGACCCGGCTCGCTTCCGGCGAGGACGAGTTGCTGAATGAAGCCGATCTCGATGCCTTGCGCCACGCACCGTCTCCGCTCGCCTTCTGGCGCGCACGACGTGGCCTGTCGACGACCGAACTTGCGGCACGCAGCGGCATTTCACACGCGGATCTGACGGCCATTGAGGACGGCACCGGGACGAGCGACATCGTCGTCCTTCGCTCACTGGCCGACGCGCTCGGCGTCGACCTGGAAGACCTCGTCCCGGCCGCACCGGTGATCTGAGCGGGGCTCACCCCTGCAACGCCGCCAATTCGCCCGGCAGGGCGTAGGCCCATTGCGTGATGTTGCCGGCCCCCAGGCACACGACGTAATCGCCGGGCTTGGCGCGGGTCGCCACGAGACCGGCGAGATCTTCGGAGCGCTGGAGCGCGATGGCGTCTCGGTGGCCGCGCGACTTCAGGCCCGAGACGAGGCCGTCGCGGTCCATGCCCTCGATCGGCGCTTCGCCCGCCGCGTAGACGGGGGCGACGATGACCGTGTCGGCATCGTTGAAACATGTGCAGAAATCGTCGAACAGCGAGGCGAGCCGGGTGTAGCGGTGCGGCTGGACGATGGCGACGACGTTGCCCTCGGTGGAGGCGCGGGCGGCCTTCAGCACCGCCTTGATCTCCACCGGATGGTGTCCGTAATCGTCGAAGATCAGCGCGCCGTTCCATTCTCCGGTCTTGGTGAAGCGGCGCTTGACGCCGCCGAACCCGGCCAGCGCCTTGCGGATGGCCTCGGGCTCGACGCCGAGCTCGTGCGCGACGGCGAGGGCCGCGGTGGCGTTCAACGCATTGTGCTTGCCCGGCATGGGAAGGACCAGATCCTCCATCTCCATGCGGAAGCCGGGTCGGCGGTCGCGGATCATGACGCGGAAGCGGCTCTGGCCGCCGCGCAGGTCCACGTCGATGAGGCGGACATCGGCCTGCGGGTTCTCGCCGTAGGTGATGATGCGGCGATCCTCGATATGGCCGACGAGGTCCTGCACCACCGGATGGTCGATGCACATGACGGCGAAGCCATAGAAGGGGATGTTGTCGATGAAGCGCCGGAACGCGTCCTTCACCGCCTCGAACGAGCCGAAATGGTCGAGATGCTCGGGGTCGATATTGGTGACGATGGCGACATCGGCGGGCAGCTTCAGGAAGGTGCCGTCGGATTCGTCGGCCTCCACCACCATCCACTCGCCCTCGCCCATGCGGGCATTGGTGCCGTAGGCGTTGATGATGCCGCCGTTGATGACGGTGGGGTCCATGTTGCCGGCGTCGAGCAGCGTCGCCACCAGCGACGTCGTGGTGGTCTTGCCATGCGTGCCGGCGATGGCGACGCAGGATTTGAAGCGCATCAGCTCGGCCAGCATCTCGGCCCGGCGCACCACCGGCAGGCGGCGCTCGCGGGCGGCGATGAGCTCGGGATTGTCGCGCCGGATCGCCGTGGAGACCACCACGAGGGCGGCCTCCTCGACGTTCTGCGCGGCGTGCCCGATGAAGGTCTTCATGCCCTTCTCGGCCAGGCGCCGGACGTTGGCGTTGTCGTTGGCGTCCGACCCCTGGACGGTATAGCCGAGGTTCGACATGACCTCGGCGATGCCGGACATGCCGATGCCGCCGATGCCGATGAAATGGATGGGGCCGAGCTTGTCGGGCAGCTTCATGGTGTGAACCAGTCTCGTCGTGTCGCGGAGCGCGTGAGAGCGCCCCGGCTCGGAATCAGGTGCGGGCCGCCGTCTCGAGGACGACATCGGCCAACCGCTCGGCGGCATCGTGGATGCCCGCGCTTTTGGCGGCTGCGGCCGCTTCGGTCAATTTTGCCGGATGGGTGAAGAGGTCGAGGAGCTCGGCCGTGAGGCGGTCGGGGGTGAAGGCGCTCTGCTGGATGGCGAGCGCGGCGCCGATGCCGGCGAGGGTCGCGGCATTGGCGGCCTGGTCCTGGTCGAGGGCGCCGGGCAACGGCACCAGGATCGACGGCCGGCCCATGGCGGCGAGTTCCGACACGGTGGAGGCGCCGGAGCGTCCGATGACCAGATGGCTACGGGCCATGCGGGCGGGCAGGTCCTTGAAGAACGGCGCCGTCTCGAGACCGGCGAGGCCGAGAGACAGGTAGAGATTCTGGACCTCGGTGAGGTCTTCCGCCCGCACCTGCTGCACCAGCGTCAGCCGGGCGCGGAGGTCGGCGGGCAGCTGGGCGATGGCTTTGGGCACCACCTGCCCCATCACCGCCGCCCCCTGGCTGCCGCCGAAGACGAGGAGATGCAGGCCATCGGCCTCGCCCAAGGAGGGATAGGGGGTCTCGGCCGCCGTGAGCACGGCGGGGCGCAGGGGATTGCCGGTATGGGTGCGCGGGGCCGTGGCCTTCGGGGGGATGCCGCGCACTTGCCTGAAACCGGTGGCGATGGCGCGCGCGCCCCGCGCCAGGAAGGCGTTGGCGCGCCCCATCACGGCGTTCTGCTCGTGCAGGACCGTCGGCACCCGTAGGATCTGCCCGGCGAGAACCGGCGGCACCGTGGGATAGCCGCCGAAGCCCACGATGGCGGCCGGGTCGATGCGCCGGATCTCGCGCGCCGCCACGCCGAAGCCGCGCCCGAGGGTGAGGAGCGCCCCCGCCCGCTTGACGATGGAGCGGCCGGACGGGGTCGCCGAGGCGATGGTGACGATCTCGGAAGCCGGAAACTCGCCGGCGATGGAATCGACGCGGGCGTCGGTGGCGAGCACCACGCGCACACCCCGCGCGCGCAGGGCATGGGCGAGGCTCTCGGCCGGGAAGAGGTGGCCGCCCGTGCCGCCGGCACAGAGCAGGATGGTGGCTGTCCGCACGGTCACCGCATCACTCCGGCGACCGTGGCGGGCGCGGTGCCCGGGGGCTTCTGGCTCAGGGTCGACATGCGCGGCCGCTTGCGGGTGAGCGCCACGAGGAAGCCCATGCCGAGCGCCAGGGAGATCAGCGAGGAGCCGCCATAGGAGACGAAGGGGAGGGTCATGCCCTTGGCCGGCATCAGCCGCACGTTCACCGCCATGTTGATGCAGGCCTGCAGGCCGAACAGGGTGGTCAGCCCGGTGATGGCCAGGCGCGAGAAGGTGTCGTCGGTGCGTCGCGCCAGCTTCAGCCCGCGCATGACGATATAGGCGAAGAGGCAGACGAGGCCGAGGCAGACGAGGACGCCGAATTCCTCGCCGGTCACCGAGAAGATGAAGTCGGTATGGGCGTCGGGCAGGTGGCGCTTGGCGACGCCCTCCCCCGGGCCGGTGCCGAACCAGCCGCCGGAATTGAACGATTCGCGCGCCCAGTATTCCTGGAAGCTGTCGCCGGAATCCTTGTCGAGGAAGCGGGTGATGCGCTCGCGCACGTGGTGCAGGAACTGGTAGGCGACGCCGACGCCGACGAGGCCGGCCACGCCGAGGCCGGCGACCCAGAACCAGTGCAGGCCCGCCACGAAGAAGAGCGAGCACCAGACGATGGTGATCAGCATGGTCTGGCCGAAATCCGGTTGCAGGATCAGCGGCACGATGGTGACGGGCAGGAGCAGGATCGCCAGCAGGCCGCCGGGCATGTCGCGGCGCTGCGCACCCTCGGAGAAGGCCCAGGCGGCGACGACCACGAAGGCGGGCTTCACGAATTCCGAGGGCTGCAGGCCGAAGGGGCCGAACTGGATCCAGCGATGCGCGCCCTTGATCTCCGGCCCGAACTTGCCGGCGAGGATGCAGAGGGTGACGCCGACGATCCAGGTGGCCAGGGCCACGCGCCGGATATGGCGCAGGGACAGGAACGACACCGCGACGATGATGAGGATCGTCGGGGCGAGGTACATCGCCTGCCGGTTGAGGAAGTGGAAGGTCGGCAGGCCGATCTTCTCGGCCACCGGCGGTCCGCCGCCCATGAGGAAGACGAGGCCGGCCACCATCAGGGCGGTGAGGCCGGCAAGCAGGCCGCGATCGACGGTCCACCACCAGTCGGTCAGGGGCGTGCGTTCCGCGCGGGACATCATGGGGCGTCGCTCTCCGTGAGCCTTACGGCGCCCGGAACGAGCAGCCGACAGCCGCCGGCAGCGTCAAGCCGGCTCGGATTCGATCCTGTGCCGGAATGGTAAACCAATCCTTGCGTTCGCCTCGTTCCGTCAACGGGCATGGCCGGCCGAGATCATCGGCATCGAAGGCCGCCCCCGCCGGCGAAGTCCATCGTCCCCGAGACGATGCGGCAGATCACGAGGATCGAATGCCTCGGCGCGCCCGGCGGATCATCGGTGGTTGCTCGGGATTGCACTTGAATCCAGCGCCCGGATGCGATCCCACGCCGCTCGTTGTCTTAGCATCGGTCGTAATATACGGTAAAATACGGGATCAATACGATGCATTGCTGAACATTACCGACAGCATGCATCAAACATGATACATAGTAATTCAATTAATACTTCCTTATGACATCCTCTTGCAAGATGTCAGCATCCGTTCACACCTCCCCCTTTGGGTATCGGTTCGATGAAGTCGTTCAACAACCTCAGCCTTCTGGTCAAGATCATCATCCCGCTGGTCCTGACGGCTGCGATCTCTGCGGGGCTCGTGGCCTACGCGCGCTATTCCATGGGCCGGATCGCCGACCAGACGCAGGAGATCGTGAAGATCCAGTCCGCCCGGCAGAACCATGCCCTGACCCTGCAGATCGGCGTCACCGAAGCGACGGTTCAGAACCGCAACATCCTGCTGGAACAGGATGCCAAGAAAATGGACGGCTACAAGGTCAGGCAGGATTCGGCCATCAAATCGGCGCGGGACGCCCAGGCCGGCCTCGCGAAATTGGCCGACACGCCGGAACGCGTGGCGCGGAACGCGACAATGCGGGACGCCCTGGACGCCTACTTCGCCATCCTGGCCCGCTCGACGGAAGCCGGACTGAAGAACGACCTGCAGAGGGGAACGGACATCGCGCAGAAGGAGGCAGCCCCCCTTCGTGCGAAGTTGCGCGAACATATCTCGGAGCGGATCGCGGTGATCGACAAGGAGCTGAAGGAAGGCGCCGACCACGCGGATCAGATTGCCGCGTCGGCGTCGCTTCTGCTGATCACGTCCGCCACGAGCGGTCTCCTGTCGGCCATGGCGATCGCCGGCGCCATCGTCGTGCTGGGGGTTTCCCGCCCGGTGAAGGGCATGACGGCTTCCATGAGCCGGCTCGCCTCGGGTGATCTCGACGTGACCGTCGAGGGCACCGAGCGCAAGGACGAGATCGGCCTGCTCGCACGCGCCCTGGAAGTGTTCAAACGCAATGCCATCGACGCGCGCCGGATGGCGGGGGAGCAGGCGGCGGAGAACCAGGCCAAGATGCGCCGGGCCGACGCCCTCAGCGACCTGACCGCCCGGTTCGAGGCCAATGTCTCGGCCCTGACCCAGGGGCTGGCGGGCGCCGCCACCGAAATGGAGGCCACCGCCCAGTCCCTGTCGGCGACCGCCGACCAATCGATCCAGCAGGCGTCCACGGTGGCGAGCGCGGCGGAGGAGACCTCCGCCAACGTCCATACGGTCGCCGCCGCCAGCGAGGAGATGTCCGCGTCGATCCAGGAAATCGTGACCCAGGCGACCCAATCCTCCGACATGGCCCAACAGGCCGTGGCCGAAACCCGCCGGACCGAGGCCAACGTGAAGAAGCTGACCGAGGTCGCCGACAGCATCACCGATGTCGTGGCCATGATCTCGACCATCGCCGGCCAGACCAACCTGCTCGCCCTGAACGCGACCATCGAGGCGGCGCGCGCGGGCGAGGCGGGGCGCGGCTTCGCGGTGGTCGCCACGGAGGTGAAGGAACTCGCCGGGCAGACGGCCAGGGCCACCGAGGACATCCGGACCAAGATCGGCGAGATCCAGGGCGCGACCGGCGAGGTCGTGTCCGACATCACCCGCATCGGCAAGTCCATCACCGACATGTCGGCCTATTCCAACGGCATCGCCGCCGCGATGGAGCAGCAGGGAGCCGCCACCCGCGAGATCGCCCGCAACGTGCAGGAAGCCGCGCAAGGCACCCAGGAGGTGACGAGCAACATCTCGAACGTCCGTATCGGAGCGAGTTCGACCGGGGCCGCCGCGACCCAGGTGCTCGGCGCGGCGAGGGAATTGTCGCGCTACTCCGAGAACCTCGGCCACGAAGTGTCGGCGTTCCTGGCCGGGGTGAAGGCCGCCTGACCTCCTTCCACCTCGGGCCTATGACATATCGCAGGCTTCAGGTAGCAGAACCGGTAGAGGGTTCTGCGAACCCGCTCACCGCCGCATCGACTTGAACCCGCAGGTCGAGCCGTTGTCGCGGTAGCCGGCGGGGCAACGGCGGACGCAGGCGCCGGCCGCGAATTTCAGCGGCGGGCGACAGGCATTGCGGACGCTCCGCGGCCGGAACTCGTAATCCTGCGCCGGACCGGCCATCGCAACCGTGGGAATGGACACCGCGAACAGAAGAACGGTGAAGCAGGCAAGGCGCAGGATCATCGCGGTTCCGATCGAGAAGGGTTCAGCAACTCGCCGCTACCTTGGCGACTGGGTCAAGACTGTTCGGACGAGATGGCCGAGCGTGATCCGGCGTGGAGAATCGCTCTCATCCGACAGATCGCATAGAGTCTGGTTGGGGTGTTTTTCCAAGGCCTTACCTCATCCTGAGGTGCCGCGGAGCGGCCTCGAAGGAGCCTTCCAGGGATCGCGCGGCAACTGGAGGGCTCCTTCGAGGCCTCCGCTACGCTCCGGCACCTCAGGATGAGGTGGTCTGCTGGGATGATCGACTTTGGCAGGAGCATCCGCTGAGAAATCAGATCGAAGAGGCCCTCAGTCGCTCATGCGCTGAAAGCTGCAATAGCCGAGACCGCTGTCGCGATAGCCGGCCGGGCATTCCCGGACGCAGGCACCGGCCGCAAGCTTAAGCGGCGGCTCGCACATGCTGCGGAACCGCTCTTCTTGGCTCGCGGATTGCGCCGTTCCCCGGGGAGCGGACAGCGCAGGGGTACCGAGTGGCAAGAGGACCGCCAGGAGTGCCCATCGGGCAAAGGACACCGTCATCGGCGGTTCCGTCCGAGAGACGAGCGGACGGATCTCAGCGGTTCATGTTCTTGAAGCGGCAATAGCCCCGGCCGGTGTCGCGATAACCGGCGGGGCACCGCTTGACGCAGGCCCCGGCCGCGAATTTCAGCGGCGGCTTGCACATCCCGCCGAAGCGCTTCTCGCGATCCATGGAATATTTCGCCGCCACCGGTGTGGAGAGCGCCACGCTTCCCAAGGGAACCGCCACCGTCAGCGCGAGGAGGGAGGCGAAGGCCAAGCGCAAGGTCATCGGGACATCCGGGTGAAAAGGAGACGGGCGGACAATGCGCCCGCCCCCGATCGGTTCGATTCCGGACGAGGCCCGTCAGGCCGCCTTGCAATCGTAGAATCCTTCGCGGATCGCCTGCGGATCGAGCTTGCGGCCGATGAAGACCACGCGGGAGACGCGGGCCTCGCCGTCCTTCCACGGCCCCTGGAGGTCGCCGTCGAGGATCTGGTGGACGCCCTGGAAGACGAAGCGCTTGGGCTCGTTCGGGAAGGCCACGATGCCCTTGCAGCGCAGGATGTCCGGCCCCTGGACCTGGGTCAGGGTCGAGATCCAGGGCATGAACTTCTCGGGGTCCACCGGGCCGTCGATCCTGGCCGAGACCGACTGCATCTCGTCGTCATGGTGATGGTGGTGGCCCTCTTCGAGGAAGTCGGGCTCGATATCGAGGATGCGCGAGAGGTCGAAGGCGTTGCGGTCCAGCACCTGGTCGAGGGCGACGTCGCAGCGGCTGGTGCGGTGGACCTTGGCATAGGGGTTGATGGAGCGGATCAGGCCCTCGACGCGGTCGAGGTCGGCGGGCTCCACGAGGTCGGCCTTGTTGAGCAGGATCACGTCCGCGAAGGCGATCTGGTTCTTGGCCTCGGGCGCGTCCTTGAGCCGGTCGGCGAGCCACTTGGCGTCGGCCACCGTCACCACCGCGTCGAGGCGAGCGGCGGCGCCCACATCCTCGTCGATGAAGAAGGTCTGGGCCACGGGCGCCGGGTCGGCGAGGCCGGTGGTCTCCACGATGATCGCGTCGAACTTGCCGCGCCGTTTCACGAGGCCGTCCATGATGCGGATGAGGTCGCCGCGCACGGTGCAGCAGACGCAGCCGTTGTTCATCTCGAACACTTCCTCGTCGGCGCCGATGACGAGGTCGTTGTCGATGCCGATCTCGCCGAACTCGTTGACGATGACGGCGTAGCGCTTGCCGTGGTTCTCGGTGAGGATGCGGTTGAGCAGCGTGGTCTTGCCGGCTCCGAGATAGCCGGTGAGCACGGTCACGGGGATTTTTTGCGAGGCGGTGGTCGGGCTGTCGGACATGCGAGGCTCTTCGGGTTCGCGGGGGGGGCCGCGTCAGCTGTATGGTGGCTGTTATATTGTATCACCCCGCTCCGATGAAAGAGCGTTCGGTCCCCCGATCCGAGGGGGCCTGAGACTGTCGCACAAGGCCGCCAGGGTGAGGCGGAAGCCGGCCGATCCGGCGAGCAGCCGCTCCAGCATGAGCGCGCCCTCCAGGGTCGCCACCACCATCCGGGCCGTGGCGGCCGGATCGAGACCGGGGCGCAAGCTCCCGTCGGCGCAGCCCTCGGCCAGAACCCGCTCCAGCCAGGCGATGTGCTTGTCGAAGAACCGGGCGAGCTCGGCGCGCAGGGCGTCCGGCAGCGTGTCCCTCTCGATGGCGAGCACGGCGCAGAGACAGCCGAGCCCATCCTCGACCCCGGTGAGATAGTGCCGGCCATAGGCCTCGATCCGCGCGATCGCGTCCGGCTGGGCCGCGACGATGGCGGCGAGCGCCGCGTCGTAGCGGGCGTCGTAGGCCTCCACCAGAGCGAGGGCGAGGTCGGTCTTCGTGCGGAAATGGTGATGGATGCTCGCCTTGCGGATGCTCACCGCCTCGGCGAGGTCGCCATAGCTGAAACCGGAATAGCCCCGGCCCCGTACCAGGATCTCGGCCTGGGCCAGCAGCTCCGCTCTGGTGTCTCTCATGGTCGGTCGATCATGGTCGGGGGCTTCGCGGAACCGGGGAGAGGGGCACGAAGGCGTGATGCACGCACTTCGCGCGTCAGCACTTATGCCGTTGACGGCGG
The DNA here is from genome assembly GCF_008040005.1 of Methylobacterium sp. WL19. Classification (NCBI taxonomy): domain Bacteria; kingdom Pseudomonadati; phylum Pseudomonadota; class Alphaproteobacteria; order Hyphomicrobiales; family Methylobacteriaceae; genus Methylobacterium; species Methylobacterium sp. WL19. The sequence continues at coordinate 13,494 of NZ_VRVC01000064.1, read as the reverse complement.
CACAAATCTACCTACTAGATGGTAGCCATAAAAACGGGAGGATAATTCATGAAAGGTCGCTTCGCCGGGCGATCGTCGCAGGATATGCCATGATTCCGCAGCCTCTGCGGAGCCTGGCCACGCGCCGCGCCGCTCTGTTCGGCGGGCTGTGCCTGTGCTGCGTGCCGAGAATCGGCCGGGCGGCGGACTCCTTCACCATGGAGGAAGTCGGGCCGGGCATCTTCATGCGGCGCGGCCTCGATGCCGAGGCGACGCCTGAGAACGGCGACGCCATCGCCAATATCGGCTTCGTCATCGGCGAGAACTCCGTGCTCGTGACCGAATCCGGCGGCAGCCTCGCCGATGGCGAATGGCTGCGCGCCGAGATCGCGAAACGCACGTCGAAGCCGGTGAGCCACGTGGTGCTGACCCATGTCCATCCCGACCATTGCTTCGGCGCGCAGGCCTTCGCGCAGGACAAGCCGGTCTTCATCGGCCACCACGCCCTGCGGTCGGCCCTCGATTCGCGGGGCGACTTCTACAGGACGCGCCTCGTGGAGATCCTCGGGGCCGACAGGGCCGGATCGGCGGTCTACCCGACGATGGAGGTGGCCGACACGGCCGAGATCGACCTCGGCGGACGGAGCCTGCGCTTCACGGCGCACGGCACCGCCCATACCAATTGCGACCTCTCCATGGTCGATGCCCGGACGGGCATCCTGTTCCCGGCCGATCTCCTGTTCGTCACGAGGATTCCGTCCCTCGACGGCAGCCTGCTGGGCTGGCTGAAGGAGGTCGAGACACTGACCGGACTGGGGGCGACGAAGGCCGTACCCGGCCATGGCCCGACCCTGGTCGATGCCGCGCCCGCCTTCGCCGACCTGACGCGCTACCTCACAATGCTCCGCGACGAGACCCGCAAGGCCATCGCCGCCGATCAACCCATCGACAAGGCGATCGACAGTATCGGCCGGTCGGAGCGCGAGAAATGGGTCCTGTTCGACACCTATAACGGCCGCAACGTCACTCAGGCCTACAAGGAGCTTGAGTGGGAATGAGCCAGCGCCACATCATCACGACGAGGAGAGACGCCATGACCACCCACGCGCCGACACCGATCTCCGCGACCAAGCGGTCCTTCACCGCCGCCCTGTGCCTGTCCGCCGCCATGCTGATGGGCGGCTCCGCCCTCGCCGCCGGCTCCAGCGACACCGATGCGGAGCGGCTGGAGCGCTGGCGGGACATTGCCAAATCCATCTTCGGCGACCGCACGATCGAGCCGACCGACGCGCTCATCAAGGTCGACGCCCCGCCGCGCGCCCTCGACGCCTCCCTGGTGCCGATCACCCTGATGATGCCGGAGAAGAACAGGATCGCCGCCGTTCACCTCATCATCGACGACAATCCCTCGCCCTATGCCGCCCACATCACCTTCGGCCCCGCCGCCGACCCAAGCGAGGTCAAGCTCCGGGTGCGGATCAACAACTACACCAACGTCCATGCCGTGGCCGAAACCAAGGACGGCAAGCTCTACGAGGCCGTGAAATTCGTCAAAGCCTCGGGCGGCTGTTCCGCCCCCATGGGGATGAGCGACGAGGAGGCCCTGAAGGGAGCCGGCGACATGAAGATGAAGTTCGCCGAGGGCGGCCAGGGCAAGCCCACGGAGGCGACGCTGATGGTCCGTCACCCGAATTTCAGCGGGATGCAGATGAACCAGATCACCCGCGACTACACGCCGGCCCGCTACATCAACACGCTCGACGTCTCCTCGAACGGCAAGCTCGTCTTCTCCATGAACGGCGACATCTCCATCGCGTCGAACCCGGTGATCAATTTCGCCCTCGCGCCCGACGCCAAGGGTCCGATCAAGGTGGTGGCCACGGACAACCAGCAGGGCCGCTGGGAACACAGCTTCAACACGCCGACCCCGAGCAACTGATGAGGAGGATGCCGCGCATGATCCGACTGTTCGGAGCCGCAGCCATCGCCCTCGCCGCCCTGTCGGGAGCACCGGCCTGGGCGGCGAGCCCCGCCGATTCGCCCGTGAACGTGCCGGAGCCCGATGGGTTCTGGACCGGGCCGCCGAAGGCCTACACCCCCAAGACCCTGACGGGGGCGTCGGTGGTCGATATCGACGCCCTGGACAGGCTGGTCGCCGCCGAGAAACCGGTGATGATCGACGTGGCCATGGCCGACCAGAAGCCGGTGGGCTTCCCCACCGACCGGCCGTGGCTGCCCGCCCACCGCTCGATTCCCGGCAGCGTCTGGATGCCCGGCGCCGGCGCGGCGCCCATGGAGCCGGCGCGGGAGGCGCAGTTCCTCGCCCGCGTCGCCGACCTCACCGGTGGCGACAAGACGAAGCCGGTGGTCACCTTCTGCCATCCCGAATGCTGGGGCAGCTGGAATGCCGGCAAGCGCCTCATCCAGAACGGCTATACCCGCGTCTACTGGTTCGCCGACGGCGTCGAGGGCTGGCAGGACAGGCACGACACCACGATCCTGAAGGTCGACGCCGCCTGGGCCGCCAAGCCCGCCGGCGAGGCACAAAGATAAAAACCCGCCGGCGAGGCGCAAAGGTAGACGCCCGCCGGTGAGGCGCAGCGATAAAGACGGGCGTGGGGAACCGGCCTCGGTAGCGAGGCCGGTTCCCCACGCCGCGCACACCTCACTGTCGAGACAGTCCCGATGATCAGCCGTCGCGCCCTCCTCCTCACGACGGCTCTCCTCGCCGCCGCCCCCTACGGTGCCTCGGCGGCCGAACCGTTCGACGAGGCGGCCTTCGCCGCCGCTCAAGGCGCCGGCCGGCCGGTCATCGTGGAGGTGACCGCCCCGTGGTGCCCGATCTGCAAGGCGCAGCGGCCGCTCCTGAAGGCTCTCTCCGAACAGCCGCGCTTCAAGGATCTGGCGATCTACGAGATCGACTTCGACACGCAGAAGGCGCTCATGCGCCGGTTCGATGCCCGCATGCAGAGCACGCTCATTGTCTTCAAGGGACGCGAGGAGGTCGGCCGTTCCGTGGGCGAGACGCAGGGCGAATGGATCGAGGCGCTGGTGGAGAAGGCCCTTTAGAGCGGCGCCGGGAATCCAGCGGGCATCCCTGTCATGAACACGTCCCTTCCATGAATGCCTCGCTCGGCCTCGCCTTCCTCGCCGGCCTGCTCACCATCCTCTCCCCCTGCGTGCTGCCGCTGCTTCCCATCGTCCTCGGTGCGGCGGCTTCCGAGCACCGTTTCGGGCCGGCGGCCCTGGCGGGCGGGCTCGCCATGTCCTTCGTGGCGCTCGGCCTGATCGTGGCGACGGTGGGATTCAGCCTCGGTATCGACGGCGACGTCCTCCGCCCGGTGGCGGCGCTCCTGCTCGTACTCGTCGGAATCGTCCTCATCGTGCCCGCCTTGCAGATCCGTCTCGCCGCCGCGGGCGGCCCTCTCAGCGACCGGGTGGAGCGACGCTTCGGGGACATCGCGACCACCGGCCTCGCGGGCCAGTTCACGGTCGGCCTTCTGCTCGGGGCGGTGTGGAGCCCCTGCGTGGGGCCGACCCTGGGCGCCGCGTCCCTCCTCGCCGCGCAGGGAAAGGACCTGGCGCAGGTCGCCCTCACCATGCTGGTCTTCGGCCTCGGCGCGGCCCTGCCCCTGCTCGGCCTCGGCCTGCTGTCGCGACGGGTGCTGATGGCGTGGCGGGCGCGGATGATGCGGGCCGGCACGGGCCTCAAGGCCGCGCTCGGACTCGTCCTCGTGCTCACCGGGCTCGCGATTCTGACGGGGCTCGACAAGCGTCTCGAGACGGCCCTCGTGACGGCCTCGCCGGACTGGCTGACCGCCCTGACCACCCGTTTCTGAGGTATACCACGCAGCCCCATGCGGAAGACCGCGACGTGCCGACGAATTCAGCACCATCAGGGGCTTATGGACTAAAGTCACCCGTTGACACGGCTCCGATTGTGGCAGAATAAAGCCACCGGAGACGGCCCGACGTCTAGGGAGGAAACGCCCGGCAAGGGTTGCGACGACAGGCGACGCCATCGCCACGTCGTCAGCATAAGATCAGTCAGCCTCTCCGAATTCTTTGCATACACTCGCCCGCGACCGTCATCTCGGCGCGTGATTTCGGCATTCCGAGCGTATAGACATCCCCGACATGCCCCCGGCCTTCGCGCCGCCGGCGAACTGGGTTGAGATCGATGTCGCAAGTCGTTCAGTCACGCCGCATCCGCGCTGTCGACCTCGCCAAGCGCAAGGCCGAAGGCGCCAAGATCATCGCGCTGACGGCCTACCACGCCCACACCGCCAGCATCCTCGATCCCCATTGCGACTTCATCCTGGTGGGCGATTCCCTCGGCATGGTCATGCACGGGATGGAGACGACCCTGCCGGTGACCCTGGAGATGATGATCGTCCAGGCCCAGGCCGTGATCCGCGGCACCTCCAGGGCTCTCATCGTGGTGGACATGCCGTTCGGCTCCTACGAGGCGAGCCCGCAGCAGGCCTTCATGAGCGCCGCCCGCGTGCTGAAGGAGACCGGCGCCGGAGCGATCAAGATGGAGGGCGGCGCGCGTTTCGCCGAGACGGTCTCTTTTCTCGTGGAACGGGGCATCCCGGTGATGGGCCATATCGGCCTCACCCCCCAATCCGTGAACACGATGGGCGGGTTCCGCGTGCAAGGACGCGGCGAGGACGGCGAGCGCAAGCTGATGCAGGACGCCCAGGCGATCAGCGACGCGGGCGCCTTCGCCATCGTGCTCGAGGGCATCGTCGAACCGGTGGCCCGCGCCATCGCCACGACCCCCTCCATCACCACGGTGACCATCGGCATCGGCGCCTCCACCGCCTGCGACGGCCAGATCCTCGTCCTCGAAGACATGCTGGGCCTGAGCGACAGGGTGCCGAAATTCGTCAAGCGCTTCGGCTCCCTGCGCGGGCAGATCGAGGGCGCCGTGGAGGCCTATGCCGAAGAGGTCCGCGCCGGCCGCTTCCCGGCGGACGAGCACACCTACCAGCCCAACTGAGCGAGATCGGCATACCGCCTCGGGCTCGCTCGTTGCCGGACGCCTGCGAGCGGGGCCGATGTCGCGCCGAACCCATTGTCGAAGGCTCGCGGGTAGACGGCGTCAGGCTGTGCCGCCGCCCGTTTTCCCATGACGCCAAATTGACGCAGAACACTTATTGTTCATCGCCTGAACGAGAGTTTTTAGAAGATTATAAGCAATTTGCATAGAGTTTGAGCGTCTTGAATGATGCTGTGGACCAATTTGTGGATCCACGACACCCAATCTGCATAATTTGAAAGCATTCACAATGAAGATGACGATCAAGCTGAGGCTTGTAGCACTTCTGGCTTGTATCGGGCTGGTTCTCCTGGCGACGTCGGGCATCGCTAACCTTGCTTTGCATTGGAGTCACCAAAGCCTCAAAACCACCTTCGACGATCGTGTCATCCCCCTCCGGCAATTCATCGTCATCCGGGATTCCTATGACGACCTGACCAACGTCTCGCGCGCGTTGCGCGGCCGGCAGATCGACCCGGCCCAGGCCAGGGAGAAGATCGAGCGAGACCTCTCGAACATCACCACGCAATGGTCGGCCTATCTGGCGACATACCTCACACCGGAAGAGGAGATCCTCGCCAAGGATCTGCAGGGGCGGATCGACGGGAACGCCGTCATCATGGCCGAGATCCTCAAGCGCATCGCTGCCGGGGGCGGTTCGGAATTCGAGACGACGCATGTGGACTTGCTGAAAGGCCTGCAGGCCACCAACCCGATACTGACGAAACTGGCCACGCTGCAGGTGCATGAGGCGGAGGCGGAATACCAGCGCTCCGAGGCGACGTCCGGTTGGACGCGGCTCACCTTGCTGGCCGCGCTCGGTCTGGCCGCGGTTACCATTGCGTACGGTGTCTATACGATCATCGCGCATGTCATCCGCCCGCTCGGCAACCTCGTCAGCGTTCTTCAGCGCATGGCCCGGGGTGAGATCGATGCGGAGATCAAGGAAGCCGCCCGTGGTGACGAGATCGGCGCCGTCGGCAAGGCCGTCGAGGGCATCAAGGCCATGGTCGCCCGCAAGGCCGCCGAGGAATTCGAGATCAAGCGCCGGGCGGACGAGGCTGCGGCGGCCGAGCGCAAGCGCACGATGATCGAGCTGGCGGACGGCTTCGAGCGTGCCGTCGGCGGTATCGTCGGGACCGTGTCCTCATCGGCCACCGAACTCCAGGCCACTGCCCAGCAGATGACCGCCAGCGCCAACGAGACGGCGGCCCAGTCCTCCACCGTCGCGGCGGCCGCCGAGGAGGCCGCCACCAACGTCAACACGGTCGCGGCGGCGGCCGAGGAATTGGGCTCGTCGGTGCAGGAGATCGGTCGCCAGGTGTCCGGCTCGGCCATGCTCGCTCAATCGGCCGTGGGCGAGGCCGACCAGACCGTGCATCTGGTCCAGGCCCTGCAAACCACGTCGGCCCGGATCGGCGACATGGTGGGCATGATCTCGACCATCGCCAGCCAGACCAACCTGCTGGCGCTCAATGCCACGATCGAGGCGGCGCGTGCCGGCGTGGCGGGGCGGGGCTTCGCGGTGGTGGCGAGCGAGGTGAAGGCCCTCGCCGCCCAGACCGCCAAGGCGACCGAGGAAATCGGCCGCCAGATCGGCGAGGTGCAGGGCGTCACCGCTCAGGCCGTGATGGCGATCGGCGGCATCACCGGGCGGATCCGCGAGATCGACGACATGGCGGCCTCGATCGCCGCCGCGGTGGAGCAGCAGGGGGCGGCGACGCAGGAGATCGTCCGCAACGTCGCCCAGGCATCGGCGGGCACCAACGAGGTGACCGGCAACATCGCCGGTGTGGCGCAGGCCTCGGAGGAGACCGGGATGGCGGCCGGACAGGTATTGTCCGCCGCCTCCGAACTGTCGCGCCAGTCCGAGCATCTCGGCGCGGAGGTCTCACGCTTCCTCTCGACCATCCGCGCCGCCTGACCCGACAGGAATGGAACGCGGACCGTCGCCCATCTACTCGGAGCGGCGTTCCGGAGTGAGACCGGGCGGGGGTGTCCCTATCGGACCCCGCCTCCGAAGGCCGTGGCAATCTCAGAAGTGCCGCCGAGCAGGATGTCGAGGGCCAGGATGAGCCCGAGGACCGCGATATAGACGACCGTGAACAGGTCCCTGTCCTCTTTGCCGGCCAGTATCAGGCCGGCGAAGGGAACGGTCTGGAGCGCCAGGATGGCGGGAAGGTGCATGACGGTCCTCGAAGGGTCGGGGGATAGTCCCGGCCCCTCCCCGGGGGCCGGGTCTGCTGAGGCCGGACCGGTGACGCGATCCGGACGGATCAGACGGATGTCCGTGCGAGGCGGGCGGGGCCGGATTCCTCCATCGTGTCCGGAGCGACCGCCGGGCCTTGCGCGAGATAGCGCGCCCGCATCGGACGGAGCACGAACATCGCCAGGGCCGCCGCCGCCACGTTCAGCCCGATGATGATCGAGAACACCGCCGACCAGCCGTAGGTTGCCGAAATGACGCTCGCCACCGGCACGAGGAACGAGGCCGTTCCCTTGGCGGTGTAGAGCAGGCCGGCATTGGTGGTGGCGAAGGTGGAGCCGAACGTGTCGCCGCAGGTGGCCGGGAACAGCGAGTAGATCTCGCCGAAGACGCCGAAATAGATCGCCGTCGAGAACACGAAGACCAGCGGGTTGGTGCCGTAGCCGAGGAGCAGGACGATCGCGGCGGCGGCCGTCGCGAAGGCGATGAACATCGTGTTCTCGCGCCCGATCGTGTCGGAGACGAAACCGAAGAACGGACGCCCGAACCCGTCGAAGATCCGGTCCAGCGAGATGGCGAAGGTGAGCGCCGCCATCTGCAGGCCGAACAGGCTGACGGGCACGTCGGCGACCTTGAAGTCATGGGCGATGGGCGCGATCTGCGCCGCCGCCATCAGGCCGCCCGAGGCCACCATGACGAAGATCGCGTACATCACCCAGAAGACGGGGGTGCGCACCACCTCGCGCGGCGTGCGGTCGACCTTGGTCTGGGGCAGGCGCAGGCTCTTGCGCTGCATCGGCACCGCGACGGAGGGCTTGCGCAGCAGGAACGACAGCAGGACCACGATGGCGCCCTGGCCGAGGCCGAAATACAGGAAGGCGTCCTGGTAGCCGCTGCTGGCGATCATCTTGGCGATCGGCACCACCGTCACCGCGGCGCCGGCACCGAAGCCGGCCGCCGTGGCGCCGGCCGCGAGGCCGCGCCGATGCGGAAACCATTTCAGGGCGTTGCCGACGCAGGTGCCGTAGACCGACCCGGCCCCGATGCCGCCCACCACCGCCGCGCCGTAGAGCATCCACAGGGACGAGGCCTGGGAGTTGATGAGCCAAGCGAGCGCGATCATCACGCCGCCGAAACAGACCACGATGCGCGGGCCGTAGCGGTCGACGAACCAGGCCTCCACCGGTACCAGCCAGGTCTCGGTGGCGACGAAGATCGTGAAGGCGAACTGGATCGCCGCCCGGCCCCAATGGAACTTGGCGTCGATGGGATCGACGAAGAGGGTCCAGCCATATTGCAGGTTGGCGATCATCGCCATGCAGAGGACGCCGAAGGCGAGTTGCCGCCATTTGGCCGACGGCGGGTCCTGGCGTTCCGTCGCGGTATCCATTGGTGCCATCCCTAAATCCATTCTTGCTTGGTGATGCGTGGCGTCGCTCCGGCCATCATGCATCAAAATTCAAGGCATACGATATACCACGGATTAAAATTCAGGCTCGCTCGTGCGTGGAGGGCGACACCGGGGCAGCGATACGGGAATGTTGCGCGACGGTCACGCTCCACGTCGAAACGGCGCTCCCGCTTCATCACCAAATCGGAGACGGCCGTCCGGACACGCAATCCGCGGGCGGTCCCACAAGCCAGACGAAGCAGAGCGCAGAGCCTCGATCAGGGTCCAAAATCACTTCACCGGGGCAGACGACTCGGCACCACCGGAAGTATAAAATCCCACTTTAGATCCATACTAATTCCAGAAGATAGCACTTGCATGCATATTACCTTCTTCGCCAGAAGAATGCAGAACACGAATTAGAGATCAGTCGTTCTTTGTAACGCCTCTGAACTCATCAAGTCCTGGCAAATTGGGTTCCGCCTTGAATCAACTCTCGCTCAATCATCGCGGCCAAGCCGCGGTCTCGTCCGTTCGCGGTCGTGTCCTCCTTGCCATGCTGTCGAGCGTGGCCGTCCTGGCGGTTCTGTCGAAACCCGTCATGGCGCAGGTCTCGGCGCAGGTCTCGGCGCAGGGCGCGGACCACGCGGTGACCCTCGATACCTTGTCGGTCGATGGCGCCGGTGGACGTCCGAGCGCATCGGGCGCGGATGCCGGCGGCCCCGTCGGCCCGGTGAGAGGCTATACAGCCACGCGAAGCGTCGTCGGAACCAAGACGGACACCCCTATTCTCGAAACCGCCCAGTCGATTTCTGTCATTTCCCGCAAGCAGATCGAGGATCAGAACGCGCTCACCGTCAATCAGGCCCTGCGTTACACGCCGAGCGTGACCACCGAGCAACGCGGCGGCTCCGGCTCGACGCGCCTCGAACAGTTCCTGATCCGCGGCTTCCAGGCCCCCCTCTTCCTCGACGGCATGCGCCTACCCGGCAACCGTGACGCCGGCCCGTCCGTCGATCCGTTCCGGCTGGAGCGCGTGGACATCATCAAGGGGCCGGCCTCGGTCCTCTACGGGCAGTCGGGTCCGGGCGGCATCGTCAACCTCGTCAGCAAGGTGCCGTCCTTCGTCCGCCACGGCGAAATCTTCATCCAGGGCGGCGATTACAACACCGTGCGCGGCGGCGTCGATGTCGGCGGCCCGATCGAGGGCCACAGCGTCCTCGCGGACCAGTTCGCCTACCGCATCATCGCGGCGGGCTGGAACGCCGATGGCCCGGCCAAGACCACCTCTATCGAGCGCAGCTTCATCAACCCAAGCGTGACGTGGCGTCCGTCCGCCGACACCTCGCTGACGGTCATCGGCCTGTACCAGCGCGACCCTTATTCCGGCTATTACGGCGCCCTGCCCGCCAAGGGGACGCTGTTCCCGTCGAATTTCGGTGTCGCCAACGGACCGCTCGGCCGCCTGCCGCGCAACTTCTACGACGGCGACCCGAACATCGAGCGCTCCGACCGCACCCAGGCCTCGGCGACCTATATCTTCGATCATCGTTTCGACGATGGGATCCGCGTCCACTCGTCGGGTCGCTTCCTGCGCACCCTCGGCGATTACCGCAGCCTCTACGACTCGACCAAAAACAATCTCGGCTGGGGCGGCCGGTTCCTGAACCGTTCCATGGGCGGCACGAACGTGGCGATCGATGCCTTCACCAACGACAATAATCTCGTGGCCAATTTCGAGACCGGCCCGATCGCTCATACCGTCCTCGTCGGCCTCGATCACCAGACGCTCTATACGAAGACCTACGGCACGCCTTTCGTGGATGCCCCCTCGCTCGACCTTCTTAATCCGGTCTACGGTGTTGAGGCTTCCTTCCCGGCTTTCTCGGGCCACACCGACATCACGTCACAGCAGACCGGGATCTATTTCCAGGACCAACTCAAGATCGACCGGCTGACGCTCACTCTCGGCGGACGTTACGACTGGGCGAGCCAGACCGGTCCCACCCGAGACCTGGCGGGCAAGGTCGTCAGCAGCCAGGACGCGCCGAGCGAAGCCTTCACGGGTCGGGCGAGCCTGCTCTACCTCTTCGACAGCGGCATCGCCCCCTATGTGAGCTATTCGGAGGCTTTCGAGCCACTGGTATCGGGGCAGATCTATAACGGGAATCCGACCTTCGGCCGCCTGCCCGACCCGATCACGAGTCGGCAGTTCGAGGCCGGGGTGAAGTATCAGCCCCCGGGAACCGACATCCTGCTCACGGCGGCTGCCTTCGACATTAAGCGCCAGAACTCCCTCTCGCCCGACCCCGTGCCAGGCAGACAGACCTTCTCGGTACAGACCGGCGAAGTGAGCGTTCAGGGCGTCGAGTTCGAGGCGCGGGCCAACATCACCGAGAACCTCACCGTCATCGGCGGCTTCTCCCTAATTGATGCCGTCAATTCGGCGGGGACCAGCAAGACGCTAAATGAAACCACCGGGCAAAATGTGGAGCTTCTCGGCCTGCGCCCGATCCAGGTGCCGGACACCACGGTCTCCCTCTTCGGCAACTATCAGGTCCGCACGGGATTGTTCGCCGGCCTCGGCTTCGGTGGCGGCTTCCGCTATCTCGGGGGCTCGCAGGGTGACGCCGCCAACAGCATCAAGGTGCCGGCGAACCTCGTCGTCGACGCCGTGGCATCTTATGACTTCAGCTACCTGTCGCCGAACCTGAAGGGCGTGCAGTTGCAGGTCAACGCCCAGAACCTCCTCGACGAGACCTACGTGCAATCCTGCGCCTTCCAGGCCTGGTGCTGGTACGGCGCGCCGCGCACCGTACTCGCGACGCTCCGGTATCGCTGGTAGATCATGGCTTCGCGCCCGCCCGCGCCTCGGCCGAGACCGCTCGAGAACGACATGCCTGGAGGATGTGCGGCATGAAGAACGGCCTTCGCCAATCCATGGCCTGGCTGCACGCCTGGTCCGGCCTCGTGGTCGGCTGGGTGCTGTTCGCCGTCTTCGTCACCGGGACGGCGAGCTACTACCGCACCGACATCACGGCCTGGATGCAGCCGGAACTGCGCCGGGAATCGGCGGGGACCGCCCTCGACCTGCCCCGCGCGGCGGAGATCGGGATCGCCCATCTCCAGGCGCACGCCGTGGGCGCGCGGTCCTGGTCCATCGGCCTGCCGCAGCCGGACCGGCCGATCATCGACCTGTTCTGGCGGACGAAGCCGGGGGCGCCTCCGAGCATCGTCCAGCTCGACGGGCACACCGGCGAGCCGGCCTCCTTCCGGAAGACCAGGGGCGGCGACTTCCTCTACCGCTTCCATTTCGAGCTGCACATGCCGCCGCTCTGGGGGCGCTGGATCGTCGGCATCTGCGCGATGGTGATGCTGGTGGCGCTCATCAGTGGCATCGTCACCCACCGCCGGATCTTCGCCGATTTCTTCACCCTGCGCCGGGACAAGTCGGCCCAGCGCGGCTGGCTCGACGCGCACAACGTCACCGGCGTGCTGGCACTGCCGTTCCACCTGATGATCACCTATACGGGCATCGTCACCCTGGCGATGATGTACATGCCCTGGGGCGTCACCGCCGCGTACAAGGGCGATGCGACGCGCTTCTACGCCGAGACATCCCAGATCACGACGCAGCGCCCGCCCCTCGGCCGGCCCGGAACCCTGGCACCCATCGCCCCGATGGTCGCCCGTGCCGTGGCGACGATCCACGAACCGCTGGAGCGCCTGTCCATCGTCAATCCGGGCGATGCCGGGGCCACCGTGATCGCCATTTTCGAGGAGCCGCACGGGCTCGCCCACCAGCATCCGCAGATCGCCTTCGACGGCACCACCGGCGAGATCGTCGAGATCCTGCAGGGCGGGCTGAAGCCGGCGGCCAAGACCTTCACCACCATGGTCGGCCTGCACGAGGCCCATTTCGCCGGGCCGGCCCTGCGCATCCTGTTCTTCCTCTGCGGCCTGATGGGATGCGTCATGGTGGCGAGCGGCCTGATCCTGTGGTCCGTCGCCCGGCTGCCGAAACCGGGCGAGACCGCGCTCCTCGGCCTTCGCGTGGTGCAGGCCCTCAACATCGGCACCGTCATCGGCCTGCCGGCGGGAATCGCGGTGTATTTCCTCGCCAACCGGATCCTCCCTCGCGGCCTCGAGGGCCGCCTCGACTGGGAGGTCCGGGCCTTCTTCGCGGCCTGGATCGTGATGGCCGTGGTTCCGCTGTTCCGGCCTCACCGGGCCGCGTGGCGGGAGATGGCCCTCGTCACCGCCGCCCTGTTCCTCGCCGTGGCCCTGGTGGACCTCGCCGCCGCCGCCGCGCCCGGCCCAAGCGCCCTGCTGCGGCACGACCCGCGCTTCCTCTGGTTCGATGCGGCCATGATGGCGCTCGCGGGGCTGTTCGCGCTCGTTGCCCGCAAGGTGGCGCGGTTCCAGACCCGCACGCGCACGAAATCCGCCCCCGTCGGCGCGCCGAGGACCGCCTGACACCGGATAAGCGAAAGCCGGAGCAAGAACCGGGATGCGATCCCCGGCGCTCCGGGCCAGGATGACGGGAGGAGACGGCGCCCCATCCGCGCACGCCTCGCCCGATGAGGAGATCGCCCCGGTGTCCGTCCGCGAATCCACCTCCTCTCCGGAGGCCCTCTCCGTTTCCGAGGCCGGCGACGCGGAGAGATGGGCCGCCCTCGCCTCCCGCGACGGGACTGCGGACGGCCGCTTCGTCTATGCGGTGCGCACCACGGGAATCTATTGCCGGCCGAGCTGCGCGGCGCGTGCGCCGCGACCCGAGAATGTGAGCTTTCACGCCACCTGCGCCGAGGCGGAGGCGGCCGGCTTTCGCGCCTGCAAACGCTGCCGGCCCGACGAGCCGAGCCTCGCCGCGCG
>NZ_VRVC01000063.1:0-29204 GCF_008040005.1 Methylobacterium sp. WL19 | reverse complement strand
AAGCCGTCGGCAACCTCAAGGAGGGTGTCGGCAAGGTCACCGGCAACGACAAGCTCGTCGCCGAGGGCAAGGCCCAGGAACTCAAGGGCGAGGCCCAGCGCACCGTCGGCGAGGCCAAGGACGGTGTGGCCTCGGTCGTCGACAAGGTCACCGGCAAGCGGTGATCCCGTCCCCGAGGGAGGGCTTAGGCCCTCCCTCCGCCTCAACCTGTAGGAGACTTCCATGAATCGCGATCAGTTTCGCGGCGCATCCCGGCATCTGAAGGGACGTGCCCAATCCGCCCTCGGCGGTGTCACCGGCGATCCGGCCCGTCAGGTGCGCGGCGCCGTCAACCAGGTGGCCGGCGGCGCGCAATATGCCTACGGCCGTGCCCGCGACCGTGCCGAGGATTTGGCCCAGGATGGCCGCTATCTCGTCGGCGAAGTCCGGGACCGCGCCGGTAACCTGATCGAGGACGGACGCGGCTTCGCCCGTTATGCAGCCAAGCGCGGCACGACCTATGGCCGCCAGGCGGTCAGCTATGCCGACGACAATCGCGCATCCGCCCTGCTCGGCCTCGCGGCCGTGGCCTTCGCGGTGGGCTGGCTCGCCCGTCCCAAGCGCTGATCCCCGTCATCCGGAGACCTTCGATGATCCGCAAACTCCTGACCTTGTTCGTGCTTCCCAAAATCGTCGCCTATGTCGGACGTCGCCTCAGCGGCCGGGCCGCAGCCCCACCGCGTCGGCCCCGCTGACGACCACCCATCCGGCCCCGTCGCGGTGGATCCGTCCCTTGTCGACGGGGACGGCGCCCGCCATGCCGGCTCGCGGCGGGGGCATGATACGCCCTGTCGCCGCCGATAGGGTCGGTGTCGGGCTTGGCGGGGAGCGGTCGTTCGATCCATGAAGTTCGCCGGCCTCCTCGTCCGCCGCGAGTTCGTCTTCCTTCTGCTCGCCGTGTTCCTCGGCCTCGGGGCCGCCACGGCTTACTGGATCTCGCGGGCGACCGTCCTGACGATCGCCGTAGCCCCGAAGGACGGGACCGAGCCGGCGCTGATCCAGGCCTATGCCGATGCCCTGGCCCGGCGGCACAAGGAGATCCGGCTCAAGGTCATCGCCTTCGACGATGTGCGGGACAGTGCCGCCGCGCTCCAGGAAGGCCGCGCCGATCTCGCCGTGGTCCGTCCCGATGTCGACCTGCCCGACAATGGACTGACCCTGGCGATCCTTCGCGACCAGGCGATGATCATCGCCTCTCCCGAGCCGTCGGGGCTGACGAGCTTTCCCGATCTCGATCGGAAGCGCCTCGCGATCCTCGCGCATCGCGATGCCGACCAGGCGCTGATCAAGGCGATGGTCGGCCATTACGGCCTCACCCTTCTCGACAAGGACCCGGAAGGGCCGCTGCCACCGCGCCACGTGGCCCTCGTGGAAATGTCCGAAGCCGACCTCCCCACGGCCCTGGCCAGGAAGCGGGTCGATGCCGTGGTCTCGGTCATTTCACCGACCGCACCCACGGCGCAACGCATCGTCGGCATCGTCCAAGCGGCCAGCAAGACGCGAAAGGTCGCCTTCGTCACGGTCGAGAACGCGGATGCCATCGTCGCCCGTATGCCGCGTCTGCAATCCGTCACCATGCCGGCGGAGACCTTCGGCGGCAGTCCCAAGGTCCCGGCCGAGGACGTTCACACGGTCGGGGCGTCCTACCGCCTGATGGCGCGGGCCAGCCTGTCCCGTCCCGTCGCGGCGGACGTGACCCAGCATCTGTTCGAATTGCGCAGCGGCATGGCCAACGTGACCGCCGCCGCCGATTACGTGCAGGCGCCGAGCTACGACAGCACGGCCGGCGCGACGAGCGCGCGGTTGCCGATCCACCCCGGCGCCGTCGATTTCTTCGAGCGCGAGCAGCAGGGCTTCATCGAGCGCTACGAGACCTGGATCTATCTCGTCGCCTTCCTCGGCGGCGGCATCGGGTCTGGCGTCGCCTGGATCGGCCAGCGTCTGTCGCGGCTGCGCCGGGAACGGATCGAGGAGGCCACCGACCGCCTTCTGCAGATTCGCCAGGAAGCGCAAAGCAGCGCCGATCCTCCGCGCCTGGAACACCTCGCCCGCGAGATCGACGACCTCGCCGGCGAGATCGCCAAGCATGCCCTGGAGCGGCCGACGGAGGCCAGGACCATGTCGGCCGCCGCCATCGCCATCGATGCCGCCCGGTCGACGGTCAAACGCACGATCGCGGCCGGGCAATACGCCGCCGACGCTCCTGGCTTGGCGGGGCGCACGACATCGTCGGAGTCCAGCGCGGCGGAGTGAGGATCGGCCGGCAATCCGCATCGATCGGTGGGGGCATGAGAAAGCGCCGGCGTGTTCCGACAGCACGATCCCCAAGGCATTGATCCCGAAGGCCACGATGCCCAAGGCAAGAAAGCCCCGCGCGCCGGATCATTGGCGCACGGGGCTCGCATTGAACTGACACTCGGCCTCGAATCCTGAGCAGGGTCGCGGCGGCAAGCCATCGCTTCACCTCGCCCAGGACTTTGACGTCACGCAGGTTTCAGGACGCGAAACCCCTCAGAGCACGAAGTCGGTCGCATGCAGGGCTTCGATCGTGCCTCTCAGGACGATCTGGAAGTCCGCCTTGCCGTTTCCGTCGACGTCACCCTCGATGATCGTCGAGCTTCCAGACGTGACAGCATGGAGCTCTCCCTTGTGCTTGCCGAACGCCCCCTCGATGAAGGAGAACGATTGGTCTGTCGCGGCTCCACTCACGGCCTGGATACCGGACAGATCGATGTAATCGGCGCCCACCTTGAAGTCGAGGATCACATCGCGGTTCGCGGCACCGTTGCCGCTATCGCTCACCGTCTTGAAGACGAACGTATCGTTTCCTGCTCCCCCCGTCAGGGTGTCCTGACCCAGTCCACCGACGATCACGTCCTTGCCTGCTCCACCCACGATCGTATTGGCAAACTCGTTGCCCGTGAGCGTCAGAGCCTTGGAACCGAAAGCACGGAGAGCCTCGATCGAGACGCCCGACTCCAGCGCGTAACTGACGCTGGCGTAGACCGTGTCGGTACCGGTCGTCTCGATCACACGATCGTTCGCGTTGTCGACGTAGTAGGTATCGTTGCCGGCGCCACCGGACAGCGTGTCCGCTCCTGTCTTGCCGTCGAGGATGTCGTTGCCCGCGGTTCCGACGATCGTGTTGGCGAAGTTGTTGCCGGTCAGCGTCAGGCCCGTCGACCCCAGGCCTTCGAGCGTCTCGATTTCCTGGCCTGCTTTCAGCGTGTAGCTGACGGACGCACGGACCGTATCGTTACCGGCTGAAGCCGCCTCGGTCACCAGATCGCCGGCATTGTCGACATAGTAGATGTCGTCGCCAAGGTTGCCGAACAGAGCGTCTACGCCGCCCTTGCCATCGATGACGTCGTTGCCGGACGTTCCGACGATCCTGTTGTCGAACTCGTTACCGGTCAGGGCGAGACCGACGGTCCCGGAACCGCGGAGCGCCTCGATCTCCTGGCCTGACATGAGGGAATAGCCCACACTGGTCCGCACCGTGTCGTAGCCACCGCCAACTGCCTCGATGGTCTCGTCACCGATATTGTCGACCAGGTAGGTGTCATCACCGCCCAATCCGGTGAACCGTTCGGCTCCGATGGTGCCGCGGAACGTCTCACTGCCACTTGTGCCGGTGTAGCCATCGATATTCAGGGTACCGGCAGGATCGACCGCCGACGCGCTGACGTCGAAGGGGTTCCCGCTCAGGTCGGCGATGGAGGCTCCATTCAAGGACACGCCCGTGATTGCGAGGTCGCTGGCAATCTGGTCGACCAGCACCGTGTAGTCGAAGACGAGTTTCGTCGAGGTCGATTCCTCCGGGTTGTAGAGTGCGGTCGCGCCATTGCTCAGGGTGATCGCCAGCGCGCCGCCGTTCGCGATGGCCACGGCTTCGGACATGGTGAAGGTGAAGGACACGGTCTGACCCGTGACCAGCGTTCCCGTACCATCCGTGATGCCGGGACCGGAGGCCGCCACGCTGAGCACCGTCGGTGCCCGGGTGTCGACGGCGTAGTTCCCTGTGCTGGCCGTGCTTCCGGTGTTGCCGGCCACGTCCGTGTACGTGGTGGAGAGCGTGACGACGTTGCTGCTGTCCTCGGAGTTGGCGGCCGGGGTCAGCGTCGCGGTGTAGACGACCGACCCGTTCGGACCGGCGGTGGGGCCGCTCAGTTCGCCCAGCTCGCCATTGCCGACGACAAAGTCTCCGCGACCTAAGCCCGTGACGGCCTCCGAGAAGGTGATCGTCACGGTCGCGGTCTCGCCGGCCACCAGGGACGTATCGCTCAGCGTGATCGTGGCGGTCGGAGCCGTCCGATCGACGGTGAAGGATGTCCCCAATGTGCTCTGCTTGGTGTTTCCTGCGATATCGGTGCTGCTGGTGGTCAGCGTGTAGGTCCCGTTGGTGAGCGGTTGGAGACCCGTCTCCAGGAAGGACATGGTGAATTGGCCGCTCTCATTCGCGAGCGTCGTGCCGATGAGTTCGTCATTCAGGAACACGTCGACCGTCGCACCGGCCTCGGCGATACCGAAGAAGTCCGGCGTCGCGGTGCTGGTGATCCCGTCGCCAGGCACGCCCAGATCCGAGCCCGACGCCAGCCCGATGGTGGCCACCGTCGTCGCACGATCGATCGTGACGTTGAAGCTCTCGGTGGTGACGTTGCCGCTCGCATCCTTCACCGAAGCCGAGAACGTATATTCCCGTCCCGCAGCACCGGGCGAAGCAAGGATGGGGCTGACGTTCGTGGTGAAGGTGCCGTCGATGACCGTACCGGTCAGGGTGGTGACGGTTTCGCCATCGTAGATCACGGCGACCTCTACGGTCGCATTCTCGGCAACACCGGTCACCGATCCGCTGACCGTGAGGGTATTGTCGCGCGTGATGTTGTCGGTACCGCTTAGCCCATTGTCCGTCGAGATCGTGAGCCCGCTTATGGTGGGGGCCACCGTATCGATGGTCAGGCTCAGCTCACCGCCAGCCTTACCGGTGTTGCCGGCCTGATCGGTATAGGCGGAATTGGTACCTCCGACCGACAGTGTCGTCATGCCGGCGAAGTTCACCTTCGCCGTGAACTCGCCCGTCCAGGTAATGCCATCGGTGCTCGTCAGGGTTCCCAGCGATCCGGCATTGGCGTCGAAGATGACGTCGCCGGCGTCGAAGCTTTTGACCGCCTCCGAGAAGGTGAAGGTCACCAGCGTGGTCTTGCCGGCGACGTTCAGGCTTTGGTCCGCCGCGCTGATCGAGACCACCGTCGGGTTGACGGTATCGACCGTGACCGGAGCGGACGGGGTGGAGGTGCCGGCATTGCCGGCCAGATCCTTGAACGCCGTGAGGGTGACCTTGGCGGCGGTCGTGCTGTCGTCGGTGGTGGTGAACGTGGCGGTGGCGGAGAGCCCGTCAACGGCAATGACGATCGAGTCTGGATCGACGGTGCCGCCGGTGGCGCTCAGTTCGAGAGAGGTGGGATCGACGGCTTCCGAGAAGGTGAAGGTCACCGTCGAGGTCAGGTTGCCATCGTTGAAGCTGGTCTTGTCGAACGCGATCTCCACCGTCGGGTTGACGGTATCCACCGTGACCGGAGCGGACGGGGTGGAGGTGCCGGCATTGCCGGCCTTGTCCTTGAACGCCTCGAGGGTGACCGTGGCGTTCGTCACGCTGCTGTCGTCGGCGGTGAATGTGATCGTGGCGGTGCGCCCGTCCTCGGAGACGTCGAGCGTGTCCAGATCGATGGTGCCGCCGGTGGCTTTCACATCGAGAGAGGCGGCATCGACGGCCTCCGAGAAGGTGAAGGTGACCGTAGAGCTCCGGTTGTCGTCGTTGAAGCTGGTCTTGTCGAACGCGATCTCCACCGTCGGGTTGGCGGTATCGACCGTGACCGGAGCGGACGGGGTGGAGGTGCCGGCATTGCCGGCCTTGTCCTTGAACGTCTCGAGGGTGACCGTGGCGTTGGTCACGCTGCTGTCGTCGGCGGTGAATGTGATCGTGGCGGTGCGCCCGTCCTCGGAGACGTCGAGCGTGTCCAGATCGATGGTGCCGCCGGTGGCTTTCACAACGAGAGAGTCGGCATCGACGGCTTCCGAGAAGGAGAAGGTCACCGTCGAGGTCAGGTTGCCGTCGTTGAAGCTGGTCTTGTCGAACGCGATCTCCACCGTCGGGTTGACGGTATCCACCGTGACCGGAGCGGACGGGGTGGAGGTGCCGGCATTGCCGACGAGGTCCTTGAACGCCTCGAGGGTGACCGTGGCGTTGTTCACGCTGTTATCGTCGGCGGTGAATGTGATCGTGGCGGTGCGCCCGTCCTCGGAGACGTCGAGCGTGTCCAGATCGACGGTGCCGCCGGTGGCTTTCACATCGAGAGAGGCGGCGTCGACGGCCTCCGAGAAGCTGAAGGTGACCGTAGAGCTCCGGTTGTCGTCGCTGAAGCTGGTCTTGTCGAACGCGATCTCCACCGTCGGGTTGACGGTATCGACCGGGATCGCAGCGGACGCCGTGGACGTTCCGGCATTGCCGACGAGGTCCTTGAACGCCGTGAGGGTGACCTTGGCTGCGGTCGTGCTGTCATCGTCGGCGGTGAAGGTGACCGTGGCGGAGCGCCCGTCGTCGGCGACGAAGAGCGAGCCCGGCTCGATGCTGCCGCCGGTGGCGCTCATTTTGAGGGAGGCAGGATCGAAGGCTTCCGAGAAGGTGAAGGTGACCGTAGAGCTCCGGTTGTCGTCGCTGAAGCTGGTCTCGGCGAACGCGATCCCCACCGTCGGATTGACGGTGTCGACCGGGACCGCCGTGGACGCGGTGGAGGTCCCGGCATTGCCGGCGAGGTCCTTGAACGCCGTGAGGGTGACCTTGGCGGCGGTCGTGCTGTTGTCGTCGGCGATGAACGTGGCCGTGGCGGAGAGCCCATCTTGGGCGACGACGAGAGAGCCCGGCTCGATGCCGCCGCCGGTGGTGTTCACCATGAGGGAGGCAGGATCGACGGCTTCCGTGAAGGAGAAAGTGACCTTCGAGGTCATGTTGCCGTCGTCGAGGCTGGCATCCGCGATCACGACCGTCGCCGTCGGCGCGGTGGCGTCGACCGTGAACGTCTTGACCGTCGTGCTCAGCTTCGTGTTGCCGGCGAGGTCGGTCACGAGAGCCGTGAGGCTGTAGCTGCCATCCGTCAGGGGCGTGCCGTCCAGGTCCGAATCGGCGAAGGCCAGGGTGTAGCGACCGTTCGGATCGGCGACGGCGGTGCCGATCTCGGATCCGTCCAGGAAGAGCTGGACGGTGGCGCCGGCCTCGGCCGTGCCGGTGAAGCTCGGGGTGGTGCTGTTGGTGAGCAGATCGGTGGCACTGACGCCGGTATCGGAGGCCTCAGCCAAGCCAAAGGTCGGAAGGATTGTGCTGTTGTCCACCCGGACAGGGCTCAGATCGCTGGTGGTGGTGTTGCCGGCACTGTCCGTCGCGGTGGCGCGGAAGATGTAGCTGCCGTCCAGCAATGAGGGGGTCGACGCCGTCGTGAACGTGCCGCCGGTGACCGTGGCGACCAGCGTCACGGCGGTCCCGTTGACGAGCACGGGGTTGCCGGCCAGATCGAGCACGGCGACGGTCACGGTGGAGCCTGCCTCGACCGTGCCGCTGACCGACAGGGTTCGATCACGGGTGATGTGGTCCGAATCGCTCGCGCCGGTATCCTGCGAGATCGTCAGCAGCGCGACCGTCGGGTTGACGGTGTCGACCGTTGCGTTGTCTGACATGGAGGGGGCGTTGGCGTTGCCCGCGACATCGGTGAAGGCTCCGGCGGACACGTAGATCGAGACCGGCTCGGTGGAATTCTGATCGGCCGTGACGAAGCCGGTATAGGTCAGGCCGTCGAGGCTGGCGGTCAGATCACTGAGAGTACCGCCGTTGACCGTGACCGCGGTCTTGTCGAAGCCGGCCGAGATCTCGCTCAGGGTGATGGTCACGGCCGAGGTCGGATTGGTGGCGCTGAAGGCCGTCGAGGCCAGGTCGACGGTCACCGTCGGTGCCACCGTGTCGATGTTCAGGGTCTTCGAACCGCCGGTCGAGCCCACGTTGGAGGCAAGATCGGCATACTCCCCGATGACGGACAGGTTGGCCGAGCCGACGAAGCCATCCTGCGCCGTGAAGGTTCCCGTCCAGGTCGTGCCACCGTTGCTGCTAATCAAGGTGCCCAAGGTGCCGGCAGGAAGTCCGGAGACCTCGGGAATGAAGACGTCGCTCGCGGTGAAGCCGGTCACCGCTTCGGAGAAGGTGAAGGTCACGACCTCGGTTGTGTCGTTCAGGTTGAGATCGGCGTCGACCGCCACGATGGAGGTCACCGTCGGTGCCTGGGTGTCGACCGTTGCGGTATCGGGAACGGAGCCGAGGTTGGCGTTGCCCGCCGCATCGGTGAAGCGTCCTAGGCCCACGGAGACCGAGACCGGCGTGGTGGAGTTCGGATTGGCCGTGACGGTACCGGTATAGGTCATGCCGCCGTCGCTGGCGGTCAGATCGCCGATGCTCCCGCCGGTGATCGTGACATCGGACTTATCGAAGTCGGTCGCCGCCTCTGTCAGGGTGAAGGTCACCTGCGAGGTCGGGTTGGTGTTGCTGAAGGCCGTCGATGCCAGGTTGACGGTCACCATCGGCGCCTGCGTGTCGATGGTCAGGGTCTCCAAGCCGCCAGCCGCGCCCGGGTTGGAGGCAGCGTCGAGATAGGCACCGCTGACGGCCAGCGTGGCCGAGCCGGTCTGGCCCGCGCTCGCCGTGAAGGTGCCCGTCCAGGTGAGGCCACCGTTGGTGGTCTCCAAGTCGCCCAGCAATCCGGGACCGGTGACGAGGACATCGTCCTTGGCGAAGCCGGTCACCGCCTCGGAGAAGGTGAAGGTCACCAGCGTGGAGTTGGAGGCCGAGTTGAGCTCGGTGTCGGCCGCCACGATGGAGACAACCGTCGGCGCCACCGTGTCGACCGTGGCCGTGTCGGAGTTGGAGACGGTGTTGGAATTACCCGCCGTATCGCCGAAGGCTCCGGCGGCCACGGAGATCGAGAGCTGCGTGGTGGAATCTTCGTAGGCCGAGACAGTGCCGGTATAGGTCCCGTCGCCGTTGTTGATCAGCTCGCCGATGCTACCGCCGACGACCGTGACGTCGGAGGCATCGAAGTCGGAGCCAGGGAAGTCGGTCGAGGCCTCGCTCAGGGTGAAGGTCACCTCAGAGCTCCGGTTGGCGATGTTGAACGAATCCGCCGCCAGGGCGACGGTCACCGTCGGCGCCACCATGTCGACCGTCGCCGTGTCGACGAGGGAGGCGGCGTTGCCATTGGCCGCCGCGTCGTTGAAGCGTTCGGCGGCCACCGAGACGGAGAGCTCCCCGGTGAAGCCCTCATCGGCCGTGACGGTGCCGGTGTAGGTCAGGCCGTCGGCGCTGGCGGTCAGATCGCCGATGCTACCGCCGGTGACCGTGACGTCGGTTCGATTGAAATTGATCGAGGCCTCACTCAGGGTGAAGGTTACCGTCACGTCCGGAACGTTGACGTTGAGCGTGGCCGCCAAGATATTGATTTCCACCGTCGGCGCCACCGTGTCGACCGTCGCCGTATCGAGGTTGGAGGGTGTGTTGGCGTTGCCCGCCGCATCGGTGAAGGCTCCGGCGTCCACGAGGATCGTGACTGGCGCGGTGGAGTCCTCCTCGGCCGTGAATGTGCCGGTATAGGTCAGGCCGTCGACGCTGGCGGTCAGATCGCCGATGCTCCCGCCGGTGACCGTGACGTCGCTCTTGTCGAAGTTGTCCGAGGCCTCGCTCAGGATGAAGGTCACCTCAGAGGTCGGGCTGAGGATATTGAACGTGTCCGCCGGCATATTGACGCTCACCGTCGGCGCCACCGTGTCGACCGTCGCCGTGTCGGGGGTGGAGGCGGTATTGGCGTTGCCAGAGTAATCGACGAAGGCTCCGGCGGCCACGGAGATCGAGACCGGCGCGGTGGAGTTCGGATTGGCCGTGAATGTGCCGGTATAGATCAGGCCATTGGCGGTCAGATCGCTGATGGTACCGCCGGTGACCGTGACGTCGGCCTTATCGAAGTTTGGCGAGGGCTCGCTCAGGGTGAAGGTCACCTCCGAGGTCCCGTTGCCGATGTTAAACGCATCGCGGTCCAGGTCGATGAGCACCGTCGGCGCCCTCGTGTCGATGGACAGGGTTTGCGTATAGCCTTCCGAGCCCGGATTGGAGGCAAGATCGGCATAATACCCGGTGACGGACAGCGTGGTTGAGCCGGCGAATCCCTCCGCCGCCGTGAAGGTTCCCGTCCAGGTCTTGCCGCCGTTGCTGCCCGTCAAGGTGCCGATCTCGCCGGCACCGTCGGCGATGGAGACATCGCTCGCGTCGAAGTCTTTCACCTCCTCGGAGAAGGTGAAGGTCACCTCCGTGGTGTTGGAGGTCACGTTGAGGTCGGAGGCCACCACCTCGATGAGGGACACCGTCGGGTCGACGGTGTCGACGGTGGCGGTGTCGCTGGCGCTGATGGTGGCGGCGTTGGCGTTGCCCGCCGCATCGGTGAAGCGTCCGGCGGCCACGGAGACCGAGACCGGCGTGGTGGAGTTCGCATTGGCCGTGACGGTGCCGATATAGGTCAGGCCGTCGTCGCTGGCGGTCAGACCGTCGATGGTACCGCCGGTGACTACGATGAAGGACGCATCGAAGTCGGGCGAGGCCTCGCTGAGGGTGACGGTCACCTGCGAGGTCGGGTTGGTGTTGCTGAAGGCCGACGAGTCGAGCTCGACGATCACCGTCGGCGCCGTCTGGTCGATGGTCAGATCGAGCGAGCCACCAGCGTGACCATCCTCAAAGTTGGAATTTTTGTAACCATCGGTGACGGACAGCGTGACAGCACCATCGAAACCCGGAGCCGCATGGAAGACGGCCGTCCAGACAACACCGTCGTCGGAGGCGAAGTCGCTCACATAACCGGCATTGCCGGGGATGACGACGTCGTCCATGTCGAAGCCGTTCACCGCCTCGGAGAAGGTGAAGGTCACCTCCGTGGTGTTGGCGGTTCCGTTGAGAACATCGGCAGCTGCAGTGATCGACACTACGGTGGGGCCTAAAATGGCCATGGCGTTTCACTCCAGAGATTTGAATCGACGACGGATTTCGAGCGATCGAGCTCGGTCATAGCCAGCTAAAAACGCGGCACCATGAAGTATCATCCAGCCTTAGGCGGTTTATGCCCCATCAGACCAAATCGAAGGCTTCATCCGCATCGCATGAGCGGGAATTGCGACAGCTGGATAGAACAAAGAATCCGGTGGCACATCCCTCATATGAGTGAGGACGGGGGTGTTTATTTGATTTTCGCACCTCCCTCGTTTGAGGGATGGTGCCGATTCGAAGGTCTATGCTAGACGATTCGGATCGATGTCAGGCAACCGGCACGTGGCAATTCATGAAAACTTAATCATTCATCGGCGCGGGTTAATTTTCATGTCTTCCTGCGTGCACTTCGAGCACATTCTTCTTGGAGATTCGGAATCGGAGGAGAGTGCATGTCTCGGCATATCCGACGGACGGATCGTCGCGATCCTGGTGCGCTCGTCCGAATTTGAAAATCACGCCGAGCAGACGCAGTGGTATCTCGATAAAGGGTTCGGGTCGTGTGACCAGCAGGGCTTGATGTTTCCTTCATTGGACGCAGCAAAAAGCTGGATCACGACTCAACTGTCCATCAATTACATGTATGGCGGAATCGCCTTTATTTAGAGCGCCCGACACAACCGTTTGATCTGGTTGAGGGTGATGAGGCTGGTGAAGGCCTCGTGGATGGCGGCGCGTCGCTCATAGCGGACGGGAAGGCGGCGGAAGCTGTTGAACCAGGCGTGGGTGCGCTCCATGCCCCAGCGATGCCGACCGGGCTTCTTGCTTCTCTCGATGCCCTTCCGCGCGATGCGCGGCACGATCCCCCCCCCGCCCGGCATTCGTGCCGATTTAGAGTGCCTCACAAAACTCCCGATCACGGTCGGTTCTCCCTCGGAGTACGACGGCGCAGCGGGAGTTTGGTGAGAGACACTTAGCCGGGACGGACGCGCTATCCAGGCAAGCCCGGTTCCAGCCGATCCCCCGTGGCGTGCAGGTGGTCTGAACGGCCTATCGCCTTGCGAACCCGATATCGACCGCCACCGCCTCGAGCCGTTCGGGTTCGCGCTCCTTGCGCTCGGAATACCTGTCGACGAGGTAGTCGGCCCGCTCACGGGTCAGGAGGGTGAACTTGAACAGTTCCTCGCAGACGTCGACCACCCGGTCGTAGAGGGGGCCGGGCTTCATACGGCCGGCCTCATCGAATTCCTTGTAGGCCATGGGCACCGAGGACTGGTTCGGGATGGTGATCATCCGCATCCAGCGCCCGAGGATGCGCAAAGCGTTGACGGCGTTGAACGATTGCGAGCCGCCCGAGACCTGCATCACGGCCAGGGTCCGGCCCTGCGTCGGGCGCACCGACCCTTCCGACAGGGGCAGCCAGTCGATCTGGCTCTTGATGACGCCGGTCATGTTGCCGTGTCGTTCGGGGCTGACCCAGACGTGTCCCTCCGACCAGATCGAGAGGGCGCGCAGTTCACGGACCTTGGGGTGCTCAGGGGAAGCGTCGTCGGGCAACGGCAGGCCGCGCGCATCGTAGATCCGCACCTCGCCGCCCATGGCCTGAAGCAGGCGCGCGGCCTCGTAGGCGAGGAAGCGGCTGAACGAACGCTCCCGGAGCGATCCGTACAGGATCAGGAACCGCGGAGCGTGGGTGAACGGCGTCGGCACTTGAAGGCCGGTGCGCGTCGGGACCTCGAAGTGCCCCTCGCTCAGGTTCGGCATGCCATCGGCGAAGGGGTGTTGAGGCTTGTCCACGGCGTCGATGTCCTCTACATTTCAATGATGATTGAGATGTTGACATCATGATGGGCGAACGGCAAGCCGTCGCCGCCTTTGCGGCCCTCGGCCAGGAGCATCGCCTGCGCATCGTGCGCCGGCTCGTCACCGCCGGGCCGGACGGTATGGCAGCCGGCATGCTGGCCGAGGCGGTCGGCGTGTCAGGCACCAACCTGTCCTTCCACTTGAAGGAGCTCACCCATGCCGGGCTCGTCACCTCCCGCCGTGAGGGACGCTCGATCATCTACAGCGCCGCCTACCCGGACCTGTCGGAACTGATCCAGTTCCTGATGCGCGATTGCTGCCAGGGGCACCCCGAGGTCTGCGCCCCCGCCGTCGCGGCCCTCTCCGCCTGCTGCAAGGAGACCGCTCGATGGACGTCGTGATCTACCACAACCCGGATTGCGGAACGTCCCGCAACACCCTGGCGCTCATTCGCAACGCCGGCATCGAGCCACACGTGGTCGAGTACCTGAAAACGCCGCCGAGCCGCGCCCTGGTGCGTCAGCTCGCCGAGCGGGCCGGCGCCACGATCCGGGACTTCCTGCGTGAGAAGGGGACACCTTTCGTGGAACTCGGCCTCGCCGACCCGGCCCTCACGGACGACCAGCTTCTGGATGCCATCGAGGCGCACCCGATCCTGCTCAATCGCCCTTTGGTGGTGAGCCCGAAGGGCGTCGCCCTGTGCCGCCCCTCCGAGGCGGTACTCGACCTGTTGCCGGTCCAGCAGGGCGAGTTCGTGAAGGAAGACGGCGAGCGCGTCGTCGACGAGCACGGGCGCCGCGTCGCCAGCGCCTGACCCGCCTCCCGCTCCATCGAGAATGAGAAACGCTGCCGATGCTCGCGCTCGCCATTTTCGTGGTCACCCTCGTCTTCGTCATCTGGCAACCCAAGGGCCTCGGGATCGGATGGAGCGCCCTCACGGGGGCCGCCGTGGCCCTCGCCAGCGGGGTCATCCATCCGGGCGACATCCCCGTGGTCTGGCATATCGTCTGGGACGCCACCGTCACGTTCGTGGCGCTCATCGTCATATCGCTTCTCCTCGACGAGGCCGGGTTCTTCCATTGGGCCGCCCTACACATCGCCCGGTGGGGTGGCGGTCGTGGCCGACGCCTGTTTCCCCTGGTCATCCTTCTCGGGTCGGCCATCGCGGCGGTGTTCGCCAACGACGGGGCGGCGCTTCTCCTCACCCCCATCGTGCTCGCCATCCTGCTGCGGCTCGACTTCGAGCCGGTGGCGGCCCTCGCCTTCATCGTGGCCTGCGGGTTCCTGGCCGACAGCACCAGCCTGCCGCTGGTGATCTCGAACCTCGTCAACATCGTCTCGGCGAACTTCTTCGACATCACCTTCAGCCGCTACGCCGCCGTGATGGTACCGGTGAACCTCGTCTCGCTCGCCGCGACCCTGCTGGTCCTGTGGATGTTCTACCGCCGCGACCTGCCGGCGACCTACCCGGTGGGCCAGTTGGAGCCGCCTCAGAGTGCCATTCGCGATCCCTCGGTGTTCAAGGCGGCCTTCCCGCTGCTCACCCTCCTTCTCGCCGCCTACTTCGTCTCCGCGCCCTTCGGCATACCGGTATCGGTGGTCACCTGTGCCGGCGCCCTGATCCTTCTGGCTCTCGCCAGCCGAAGCCGCGTGATCCCCATCCGCAAGATCCTCGCGGGGGCACCGTGGCAGATCGTGCTGTTCAGCCTCGGCATGTACCTCGTCGTCTACGGCCTGAAGAACGCCGGCCTGACGGACTACCTGGCGCAGGGGTTGGTCTGGCTCTCGGGCCAGGGAACGGTCGTCGCCACCATCGGGACGGGCTTCGCCGCCGCCATCCTGTCTTCCGTCATGAACAACATGCCGGGCGTGCTGGTGGGAGCGCTTTCGATCCAGCAGACCCCCGACCTGTCGCCGCTGATGCGCCAGTCGATGATCTACGCCAACGTCATCGGGTGCGACCTCGGTCCGAAGTTTACACCGATCGGCAGCCTCGCGACCTTGCTTTGGCTCCACGTGCTCGCCGGCCGGGGGCAGCACATCACGTGGGCACAGTACATGAAGGTCGGGCTGATCATCACCCCACCCGTGCTTCTGGTGACGCTTTCGGCCTTGGCGCTGTGGCTGCCGTTGCTGGGCGCTCCGTAGCGGCCAAATGGGCCAGGGCATGCGCTGGTCGGTAGGTTCGCTCCTCCCCACCCTGCCGGAGCGGCAGAACCGGAATTCATGCGCTTTGACGATTCCGTTCTCGGACCTGTCCGCATCTCCACGCCCGCCTGGCGCTCGACAGCCGGGATGGGACCGTGGGGCCCTCAGGGCCGGGCACCTCGTCGTGGATGCCGTGATGCCCGCGAGCCCCAGCCGGACCTTCGAGGATGATGTCGGCCTGTCCGTAACCGTCCCTGGGGGCCGCCAATCAGCCCATTCGGGTGGTATCCATCGCTTGGATCAAACGCCGAGGAGACCTCCTAAAGGAGCCTACCCCGTTCGATCTGCTGCAAATTTTTGAGGTAGGAGAATGGAGCGGGTACCGGGAATCGAACCCGGGTATTCAGCTTGGAAGGCTGCTGCTCTACCATTGAGCTACACCCGCATATGGCGCCCGATAGCATGGCGACGCGGTCTTGAGAAGGTGATCCCTTCATCGGCCGTGGTGCCAGCGTGTCGGTATGGATTGGTGGGGGAAGTAGGACTCGAACCTACGAAGCTTACGCAGCGGATTTACAGTCCGCCCCCTTTGCCGCTCGGGACATTCCCCCAAACCACCGCCTTTCGGCAGCGCGCGGGTCCTTATGGTGAGGGCTTGCGCGGGTGTCAACACGTCCCGCGCGGGCACCGACGCAAAGTTCAGGGTGTGGCGAGATCGCCGACGCGCAATTGTACCCGCTCGCCGCCGCGCCAGGTATCGATGGCGAGGGTTCCGGCCACGTGGAATTCCTGTCCGATCCCGCCGAGGAGCGCCTGCCCCAACGGTCCCTGGGCGGAGCGGAAGGCGATGGCGCCGATGGCTTGGCCGTCCCGGCTCCTGAAGCGCGCGCGGACGTGGCCGTTGCCGACGATTCCCGCATCGACCAGCCGGTGATACGGCAGGGCGAAGACCGGTTCCGGTGCTCCAGCGCCGAACGGCCCTGCGCGCTGGACGAGGCGAACCACCTCCGCCGTGGCGCCGCCCGCGTTCACGGTGCCGTCGACGAGCAGTGCCTCCACCGCCCTCGCCTCCGACACCGCCGCGGCGAGGGCGGCCGCCAGGAAGTCGCGCAGAGGCGTGGGATCGTGGCTCGGGAGCGTGGCGCCGGCCGCCATGGCATGCCCGCCGCCCTTGACGAGGAGGCCGGCATCCACGGCCTCACGCACAGCATGGCCGAGATCCACCCCCGCGACCGATCGGCCCGACCCCGTGGCGGTCCCGTCCGGGCGCAGGGCGAAGGCGAGAGCCGGCCGACCGAAGCGCTCTTTCAGCCGCGCCGCCACGAGGCCGACCACTCCCGGATGCCAGGAGGCGGAGGCCGTCACCAGGATCGGCGTGTCGGGGGCCAGTGTCAGCGCGCGATCCATCTCGGCCTCGGCTTCCAGCACCGCCTGTGCCTCGATGCCCTGCCGCTCCCGGTTGAGGAGATCGAGTTCGGTGGCGATGCGGGTCGCCTCCGCAGGATCCCCGCTGGTAAGGAGGGCCGCGCCAAGGCCCGCATGACCGATGCGGCCGCCGGCATTGATGCGCGGACCGAGCAGATAGCCGAGATGCCAGGATTCCGGCGGCTCGCTCAGGGATGCCGCATCGAACAGGGCGGCGAGACCGATCCGGCCCCGGCCCCGCATCACCTTCAATCCCTGCACGACGAAGGCGCGGTTGAGGCCGGTCAACGGCACCACGTCGGCGACAGTCGCCAGGGCCACCAGATCGAGGGCTTCGGCGAGATCCGGCAGATCCTCCCGCCCTCCCCGCCTCAGGCGGCGGTTGAGGGCCACGAGGGTGAGGAAGACGACACCCGCCGCGCAGAGATGGCCGAGCCCGGAAACATCGTCGAGCCGGTTCGGGTTCACCAGTGCCTCGACCGGAGGCAGGATTTCCGGCGCGCCGTGATGGTCGAGGACGATCACGGCGAGCCCGCGTTCGGCCGCAGCCGCCAGGGGCTCATGGCCGCTCGTGCCGCAATCGACGCAGACGAGAAGCGTCGCGCCGCCCTCCGCCAGTGCCGTGACCGCCGCCACGTTGGGGCCGTAGCCTTCCGTGATCCGGTCCGGGATGTGAATGTCCACCGTCAGGCCGAGCGCGCGCAGGTAGCCGGCCATCAACGCCGCGCTCGCGGCACCGTCGACATCGTAATCGCCGAACACGGCGACGCGCTCGCCGGCCTCGACGGCACGGGCGAGCCGTTCGGCCGCCGCCTCCATGTCCACGAGGCGGGACGGATCCGGCATCAGGTCGCGCAGGCGCGGTTCGAGATAGGCCGCCGCCTCGTCGGGCCGGATGCCGCGCGAGGCCAGGACGCGGGCGAGAAGGTCGGGCAGGCCATGGGCCTGCACCATCGTCGCGGCATAGGCCTGGGCGGCGGGGTCGCCGCAGCGGTCACGCCAGGGCCGCCCCATGACGGAACGGGTGACGCCGAGGAAGGCACGGGATGGGGCAAGGGCTGAGGCGGCTGACACGCCGTCAGTCTACTCGCCTGGGGCTATCCGGCGCTACTGCGCTGCTCGCTTCGAGGTGACGCGTGGGGCGATACCGGAACCAGCTGCTACCAAGACGCGAAAAGGGCCGGCGCATGGCGCCGACCCTCCGCAGTCGAGACTGACGGGGCGGAGTGCCGCCCCGCGCCGCTCAGAGGTTCTTGACGATCGAGTCCACGACCTTCTTGGCGTCGCCGAACAGCATCATCGTGTTGTCGCGGAAGAACACCTCGTTCTCGACACCGGCATAGCCGGAGCCCATGCCGCGCTTGATGAAGAGGACCGTCTTGGCCTTCTCCACGTCAAGGATCGGCATGCCGTAGATCGGCGAGGTCTTGTCGGTCTTGGCGGCCGGGTTGGTGACGTCGTTGGCGCCGATCACGAAGGCAACGTCCGCCTGCGGGAAGTCGCCGTTGATGTCCTCGAGCTCGTGCACCTCGTCGTAGGGTACGTTGGCCTCGGCGAGCAGCACGTTCATGTGCCCCGGCATGCGGCCGGCGACGGGATGGATGGCGTATTTCACGTCGACGCCTTCCTTCTTGAGCATATCCACCATCTCACGGAGCGAGTGCTGGGCCTGCGCCACCGCCATGCCGTAACCGGGCACGATGATGACGCGCTCGGCGTTCTTCAGGATGTAGGCGGCGTCGTCGGCCGATCCCTGCTTCACGGGGCGCGTCTCGACAGCGCCACCCGCACCGGCTGCGGCTGCATCGCCGCCGAAGCCACCGAGGATCACGGAGATGAACGAGCGGTTCATCGCCTTGCACATGATGTAGGACAGGATCGCGCCCGAGGAGCCGACGAGGGCGCCGGTCATGATGAGCGCGAGGTTGCCCAGTGTGAAGCCGATGCCGGCCGCCGCCCAACCCGAATAGGAGTTGAGCATCGACACGACGACGGGCATGTCCGCGCCGCCGATCGGGATGATCAGCAGCCCGCCGAGCACGAAGGACAGCACCACGATCAGCCAGAAGATGGCCTTGCTCTCGGTGCCGATGAACACGGCGATCAGACCGATGAGGGCGATGCCGAGAGCGATGTTGATCGCGTGCCGCTGCGGCAGCATGATCGGCTTGCCGGACATGCGTCCGTCGAGCTTGGCGAAGGCGATGACCGAGCCGGTGAAGGTGATGGCGCCGATGGCGACGCCGAGCGCCATCTCGAACAGCGATTCCTTATGGATATGGCCGTTCTCGAGGATGCCGACCGCCTGCGGGGCATAGAGTGTGCCGGCCGCACCCGCCACGGCGGCGAGACCCACGAGGGAGTGGAAGGCGGCCACGAGCTGCGGCATGGCCGTCATCGGCACCCGCTTGGCGATGACGGCACCGGCGCCACCGCCGATGCCGAGGCCGAGGAGGACGATGATCCAGGCGCCGAACCCGGCCGGCGGATGACCGACGAGGGTGGTCAGGACGGCGAGTCCCATGCCGATCATGCCGTACAGGTTGCCCTGCCGCGACGTGGTCGGATGCGAGAGCCCCCGCAGCGCCATGATGAACAGGACGCCGGAGACGATATAGAGGAGGGCGGAGACGTTCTGGGACATCGTCTCAGGCCTTCTTCTTGTACATGCCGAGCATGCGCTGGGTAACGAGGAAGCCGCCGAAGATGTTGACGCTGGCGAGGACGATGCCGACGAAGCCGAAGAAGCGCGCCCAGCCGGTGCCCTTCTCGATCAGCGGAACGCCGGCGGCGAGGAGCGCGCCGACGATGATGACGGACGAGATCGCGTTGGTGACGGACATCAGGGGGGTGTGGAGCGCCGGGGTCACCGACCACACCACGTAGTACCCGACGAAGATCGCGAGCACAAAGATCGCGAGCTGGAAGACGGTGGGGTCGACCGCGCCGTGGGTGGCGGCGGCGATCCCGTGGCTGATGCCCTGACCGAGGCTGTCTGCGAGGCTCTGCGCCTGTTCGGCGGCGGTGCGCGCGGTAGCGGCGGCGGCGCGCGCCTGTTCGGCGGCCTGTTCGGGAGGAAGGGTTGCCATCTGTCTCTCCGTCGCGATCAGGCTGCTGTGGACTGGAAGGACGGGTGGACCACCTGTCCGTCCCGCGTGAGGTTCGTCGCCTTCACCAGCTCGTCGTCCCACTTGACGGCGAGGGCCTTGGACTCCTTGTCGATCAGGGTCTCGACGAAGGCGAACAGGTTGCGGGCGTAGAGGCTCGACGCGGTTGCCGCGAGGCGGCCGGCGACATTGACGTGGCCGACGATCTTGACCCCGTTCTCGGTGGTGACGATCTCGCCGGCCTTGGCACCGGCGACGTTGCCGCCGCGCTCGACGGCGAGATCGATGAGCACCGAGCCGGGCTTCATCGAGGCGACCATCGTCTCCGAGACGAGCTTCGGAGCGGGGCGGCCGGGGATGAGCGCCGTGGTGATGACGATGTCCTGCTTGGCGATATGCGTCGCCACCAGATCGGCCTGTTTCTTCTGGTATTCCGCCGACATTTCCTTGGCATAGCCGCCGGACGTCTCGGCCTGCTTGAACTCGTCGTCCTCTACCGCCACGAACTTGGCGCCGAGGGATTCGACCTGTTCCTTGGTGGCGGGCCGCACGTCGGTGGCGGTCACAACCGCGCCCATGCGGCGGGCGGTGGCGATGGCCTGGAGGCCGGCGACGCCGACGCCCATCACGAAGACGCGGGCGGCAGGCACGGTGCCGGCGGCCGTCATCATCATCGGCATGGCGCGGCCATACTCTGCGGCGGCGTCGATCACGGCGCGATAGCCGGCGAGGTTGGCCTGCGAGGAGAGCACGTCCATGACCTGAGCGCGGGTGATGCGAGGCATCAGCTCCATGGAGAAGGCGCTGATCCCCGCATCGGCCATGGCCTTCAGCGCGGTCTCGTTACCGTAGGGATCCATGATGGCGACGACGGTCGCGCCGGTCTTCAAGAGCTTCAGTTCGTCCTCGTTGGGACGGCGAACCTTGAGGACGAGGTCGGCATCCGTTGCGGCCTCCGCCGCCGTAGCGGCGATGGTGGCGCCCGCCGCCTCGTAATCCGCATCGGGAACACCGGCCTTCAGGCCGGCCCCGGACTGGATCGTCACGTCGGCCCCGAGGCCTTTGAATTTCTTGATCGTCTCGGGCACCGCCGCGACCCGCGGCTCGGCGGGGTCCGACTCTGTCAATACAGCGATGCGCATTCAGGAGATCCCCCTCGGCGATCGTTCTCGATCGCCGTAGCTTAGCAGGAATATAGAGCCCGGACCCCTGGTATACCAGCGGTCCGTGGCTACGTCACGCGAAGAAGAGGTACAGAAGTAGAAGAACGGCGACCGCAGCGGGAGCTTTCCAACCGACGACAGGCGACAGCGCGCCCACCGTGCCGGCCACGCCCGACAGCAAGACGCCGAAGATCGCCGTGAGCCAAGCCTCGCGAATGCCACCCACGGCCAACGCGAGCACCCAGCAGATCACCACGAAGGTGCCGATTTCCACGAACCGGACAAACCCACGGTAGGTCTGTTCATGGGTCTTTTCGTCCATCGCCGGGCTGTAACGTACGCCGGTCACGGTCTTCGCATCGGCCATCTTGTCGTCGTCCCCTTGGGTATCATCTTGATTGGTTCCAAGCGGATTTAGCGCATGCCTCTGTCACCCGCAATCGAGATACCGACTCGCGAAAATATGGAAAGCCGGTTTTATCCCGGAGAATGACAGTCGATCCCCGCTTGTCATGCGCAGGCAGTTAATCTTGGCGATTACTCGGGAGATGGAAGTCCCGCCGCTGCCAGAGCCGCGCCCTGCCGTTCGGTCAGGGTCTCGAGGGAGAAGCGCTCGATTTCGGCCTCGAACAGGCGGTGGTAGTTCAGCTCCGAGCGCAGGTGCAGGAACACCGCGCCGAGCCCCACCGCGGCGCGGTCCATGAAGACGAATTCCTGCGGCACGGTCACGGGTCCGCGCTGCTTGAGGGCCTGATGCACCTCGAAGGCCTGGCGCCGGCCATATTCGCCGGGCTTGACGCCATCCGCCACCGTTCTCGTGCGATCCTCGAGGATCGGGCCGTAGATGAACCGGGCCCAGATGTTGAGGATCTCGATCAGCTCCTTGTTGAGGTTCTTGAATCCCCACACCTCGTAGGCGTGGACGATCCGGGCGTGGTCGTTCTCCAACAGGCCGCGATAGAGATCGACCACGCCGCCGACGAAGCGGGGGTGGAAGATGCGGACACAGCCGTAATCGAGCAGGTTGATCCCGCGCGCCTCGCCGTCCTCGGAGAAGACCGTGTAGTTGCCGAGGTGCGGATCGCCGTGGATCACGGCCGCTCGACTGAACGGGTGCCACCAGGCCTTGAACATCGCCCGCGCCAGACGATTGCGGATCTCGAGGGGCTGATCGGAAAAGCTGAGGATCCTGTCGCCTTCGAGCCAGCCGAGGGTGAGGAGGCGCTTGGTGGAGAGGTCGGTGTGGATGGCGGGCACCCTCACCTCGGCGATGTCCTGAAGCACGGCCCCGTAGAGGGCGGCGTGCTTGGCCTCGCGCTCGTAGTCCAGCTCCTCGCGCACGCGGGCGCCGATCTCCTTGGCGATCTCGCGGGTGTCGAGCCAGGAGCTGAGGCGACGGTGCAGGGCGAAGGCGATTTCGAGCTGCTTCAGGTCGGCCTCCACGGCCGATTGCATGTCGGGATATTGGAGCTTGCAGGCGAAGGGCGTCCCGTCGAGGCCCGTGGCCCGGTGAACCTGGCCGAGGGAGGCGGCGGCGGCGGGCTTGAGGTCGAAGGAGGCGAACCGCTTCTGCCAGTCGGGGCCGAGCTCGGCCATCATCCGGCGCTTGACGAAGGCCGCACCCATCGGCGGTGCGTCGGCCTGGAGTTTCTGAAGCTCGGTGGCGTATTCCGGCGGCAGCAGATCCGGCACGGTGGCGAGGAGCTGCGCCACCTTCATGATCGGGCCCTTCAGCCCCCCGAGCGCCTGGGCCAGAGCGGCCGCGTTGGTGGGGGTCTCTCCCTTTCCGAACAGCTTGGCGCCGGCCATTCGCGCGGCGACACCCCCGACATTGGCGCCGACACGGGCATAGCGGCTGGCGCGCGCCGAGAAGCGGTTGGCTTCGTTGTCGTGATCGGCCATCGGGTCCATTCTGCGCGACGAAGGGGTGTCACTACGAGATAGGCTCCTCCCCCGAGGGTGCCAGGGCCATGAGCCCATGGGTCGCGGAACTCGAGTCGCGGAAGAGGTTACGCCGCCGGCCAGTTGTCGCGGATCCAGCGCGTGAGGCCATCCTCGTCGATCTCGCTTGCGGCGAGGCCGAGGATCATCCGGGTCGCCTCGGCCTGATCCGGTCGAAAAGCAATGTTGTTGAGACGTAGGAACAGCGTCATTGCCACGAAGGCGATCCGCTTGTTGCCGTCGATGAATGCATGATTCCGCGCAAGACCGAAGGCATACGCCGCCGCCAGTGAAGCGAGGTCGCCGTCCTCATATCGCCAGCGGTTCACAGGCCTTCCCAGAGCCGACTCGAGGGCATTCTCGTCTCGAAGTCCAGGTGGGCCCCCAAACCGGACGAGTTGGCGTTCATGGGCAACCTTGATCTCTTCGGCCGTCAGCCAACGAGGCTCGGTCATTGCGCGAGCGCCCGCAAAGTATCCTTGTATTCGTCCATGATGTCGTCGACGAGCGCCATCGCCTTGTCGAAATCAGGATCGTAGGGGGTCAGGCGCACTCCGCCGTCGGGCATTTCGGTGACGTGAAGCCACTGACCCTGTTCCAGATTCAGTTTGGTGATGAGTTCCCGCGGCAGGATGAGCCCGGTGGAATTGCCGATCTTCTTGACTTCGAGCTTCATGACGGTCGGGCCTTTCGTTGTACGTTGTGTACAACGAAAGGCCGCCGGCGCAAAGGAGCGTTACCCCTCCATCGCCTCCAGTTCGACGATCATCCCCTCGATCATGTTGAGGCCGATCTGCCAGAAGGCAGGGTCGCTGGCATTGAGGCCGAAGGGAGCGAGGAGCTCGCCGTAGGGCTTGGCCCCGCCGGCCGAGAGCAGGGCGAAGTAGCGGTCCACGAAACCCTCTTCGGCATTGGCATAGACGCCGTAGAGCGAGTTCACGAGGCAGTCGCCGAACGCATAGGCGTAGACGTAGAACGGCGAGTGGATGAAGTGCGGGATATAGGCCCAGAACGGCTCGTAGCCGGCATCCAGCGAGATCGCCGGGCCGAAGCTCTCCGCCTGCACCGACATCCAGAGCCCGTTGATCTGCTCGGCGGTGAGCTCGCCCTCGGCCCGAGCGAGGTGGACCTTCCGCTCGAACAGGTAGAACGCGATCTGGCGCACCACCGTGTTGATCATGTCCTCGACCTTGGCGGCCAGCATCGCCCGTCGCTGAACCGTATCGGTGGTGGCGGCGAGCAGGCGCCGGAACGTGAGCATCTCGCCGAACACGCTCGCGGTCTCGGCCAGCGTCAGGGGCGTCGGCGCCATCAGCGCACCGTTATGTGAGGCGAGGACCTGATGCACCCCGTGGCCGAGTTCGTGCGCCAGGGTCATCACGTCCCGCGGCTTGCCCTGGT
Source organism: Methylobacterium sp. WL19 (assembly GCF_008040005.1). Taxonomy (NCBI): domain Bacteria; kingdom Pseudomonadati; phylum Pseudomonadota; class Alphaproteobacteria; order Hyphomicrobiales; family Methylobacteriaceae; genus Methylobacterium; species Methylobacterium sp. WL19. Next base: position 5,115 of record NZ_VRVC01000063.1, on the reverse strand, counting down.
AGTTCACCAGCACATAGGGATGCGCAGAGGGCACGGTGGGATGGGCGAAGGCGCCCGGCGCCTTGCCCGGCCGCGTCGGCGCATCGATCCAGCGGCGGTCGAAGAAGGTCTTGGCGATGTCGGCCATGCGCGGCGAGAACGCGCCGTAGGCGTCGAGCACCATGTCGCGCGCCTCCGCCCAGGGAATGGTGCGCTGCTCGACCCGCGGCAGCGGCGCGTTGCGGTCCCAATAGGGCAGGACGTCCACCCCGAACCACTTGGCCTTCAGCCGGTAGTAGCGGTGCGACAGGCGCGGATAGGCGGCCTGGACGGCGTCCACCAGGGCCGCCACCACCTCGGGCTCGACCCGGTTGGAGAGGTGCCGGTCGTCGGCGACGTCCTTGAAGCCGCGCCAGCGGTCGGAGATCTCCTTGTCCTTGGCCAAGGTGTTGGTGATGAGGGCGAAGGTCCGCAGATTGGCGCGGAACACGTCGCCCAGGGCTCCGGCCGCTTCCTTGCGGACCGCCCCGTCCGGGTCCTGCAGCTTGTTGAGCGTCGGTTCGAGGGTGAGCATCTCGCCCTGCAGCGGGAAGCGCAGGGACGCGATCGTGCCGTCGAACAGCCGGTTCCAGGCGGAGCGCCCGGTGACCGACTTCTCGAGGAACAGCTTCTCGGTGCGGTCGTCGAGCTGATACGGCTTCTCGCGGCGCAGATCCTCGATCCAGGGGCGGTAATGCGCGAGAGGACCATCCGCCATGGCGGCGTCCATCACGCCGTCATCGACCCGGTTGATCTCCAGGGCGAAGAAGAGCAGGTGACCGGAGGCCGTGGTCAGCCGTTCCTGGGTGTCGCCGTAGAACTTCTGGCGCCGCTCGTCCGTGGTGTCGCCGGAGTAGACCAGGCCGGCGAAGGACATCAGACGGCCGAGCCGATCCTCGATCGCCTCATAGGCCGCCACCGCCTCGGCGAGGCGAGCGGACGCGTCGGGTCCGCCGGCGATCTCGGCGATGACGCCGCCGTAGCGCTCCGAGAAGGCGCTGCATTCCTCTTCCGCCCGGATCAGGTCGGCGCGGAAGTCCGGCGAATCGATCCCGGAATAGAGGTCGCTCAGATCCCATTCGGGAAGCGAGCCGAGGTCGAGGGCGAGAGCGGCCGCCCGCGCGACGTTCGTTCCTTCCGATCGTTGCCCGGCCGGCATCCGGGCGGCGCTTGAGAGGCTGGCATGGACGACGGCACGACTCGACATGATGTCTTTGATCCTGAAGCGGCGTTTCCCCGCCGTTTCCGCTGATATCGAGCGGTGAGGCTCCGTGATCAACCGATTCGGCCCATTCGGCCGCAACGAATCTCCGGCATGTCCCTCGTTCGCCCCGCCTCGGCCGGGGAGTGGACCATCAGGGAAGAAAGTGGGATCGTCGTTAAGAGCAGCTTTACGCTCTTCGCTCACCCTACGGATCGAAACGAAACACCGGTGGCCGACTCGCAGGGCGATATCCCTGGGACGATCGCCTTTCTCAGCACACGGTCGAGGCTCTCCGCATGTCGACAACGATCCTCATCGTCGACGACGATCCCGTCCAGCGCCGGCTCGCCGAAGCGATGGTGCGTCGCCTCGGTTTTGAGGTGAAGGTCGCCGAGAGCGGCGAGGATGGGTTGTCCCTGCTGCGTTCGGGCGAACCGATCGACGTCGTGCTCCTCGATCTGGTGATGCCCGGCGGCCTCGACGGTCTCGGGGTCATGGCCCAGATGCGCCAGTCGGGTCTCGACATCCCCGTCATCGTCCAGACGTCCAACGGCTCCATCGATGCGGTGGTCAACGCCATGCGGGCCGGCGCCACCGATTTCGTGGTGAAGCCCGCCGGTGCCGAACGGCTCCAGGTCTCGATCAAGAACGCCCTCAAGGTCGATCAGCTCGAGGAGGAGGTCCGGCGCATGCGGCGGCGCGCCTCCGGCTCGCTCACCTTCAAGGACCTGTCCTCGCGCAGCCCCGACATGGAGCGCGTGATCCGGCTGGCCGAGCGTTCGGCCAAGTCCAACATCCCGGTGTTGATCGAGGGTGAATCCGGTGTCGGCAAGGAGGTGCTGGCGCGCGCGATCCAGGGGTCGGGCGACCGGCGCGGCAAGGCCTTCGTTACGGTCAATTGCGGCGCGATTCCCGACAACCTCGTCGAATCGACCCTGTTCGGGCACGAGAAGGGCGCCTTCACCGGCGCCACCGAGCGCCATGTGGGCAAGTTCGTCGAGGCGTCGGGCGGTACGCTGTTCCTCGATGAGATCGGCGAACTCCCCCTCGATGCCCAGGTGAAGCTCCTGCGCGCCCTGCAGGAGGGGGAAGTCGATCCGGTGGGCGCCAAGCGCAGTGTCCGAATCGACATCCGCCTCATCTCGGCCACGAACCGCTCGCTCCTCGACCTCGTGAAGCAGGGCCGCTTCCGCGAGGACCTGTACTACCGCCTGAACGTCTTCCCGATGACCCTGCCCCCCCTCCGGGCGCGCCGCGAGGATATCCCGGATCTGGTGCGCTCGTTCTGTGCGCGCTTCGCCGCCGAGGAGGGCAAGCGTGTCCGCGCGATCACGCCGGAGGCGATGTCGCTGCTCAGCCGCTACGGCTGGCCCGGCAATGTCCGACAGCTGGAAAACGCCCTGTTCCGCGCGGTGGTGCTCGCCGATAGCGACGAGCTCACCGTGGCCGAGTTCCCGCAGATCGCCGCCCAGGTCGAAGGGTTCGACGTGCGCATTCCGGCCGCCCCGGTCCAGCCCATGGTCCATGCCGGGACTCCGGAGCCGGTGCGCGAGATCGTCCGCGTGGAGGTCCGCGACCCCCACGCCATGACCCTCGTCACCGAGGAGTCCGGCGAGATGAAACCGATGGACGAGTTGGAGGCGGAGATCATCCGCTTCGCCCTGCAATATTACCGGGGCCGCATGTCCGAAGTGTCGAGGCGCCTCGGCATCGGCCGCTCGACGCTCTACCGCAAGCTGAAGGATCTCGGTCTCGACGGCGACGAGAAGGGCGACGAAGCCGCTGCCTGAGACACGGGGGCGATCCCTTCGCATCCTTTGAATTGGGATGTGCGTCACGGCACTGCGTTTCCGGCCTCCGGCGCACGCCAGGCTTCCACTGTTGCCCGCGCGCCGTTGCAAGCGGTGGCGCAAGCAGCGATTGTTTTGAGCTCAAACATGGCCGTTGCGGCCGGTTCCGGGAGTTTCATCATGGGCGCTTCGCGCTCCGCCTCCGTCGCACTGGCTGCCCTGATGGCGGGTTGTGTCGGCTACGCGGTAAAGGCCGAACCCCGGCTCGATCCGGCTCCATCCGTGGTGCAGAGCGCTGCCGCGCCATCGGTCTCGTCCGAGCAGGGGCAAGGCGACAGGGTGGCGACCGGGGCGATCTCCGCGCCGGTATCGCCCTCCCCCGACCCGGCCAAACCCGCCGCAGCGGGAGAGGCCGCCCAAACGCCAGCGAGCCCACCCGAGACGGGCAAGGCGGAGACCACGAACGCCGAGGCCGGCTCCGAACCCGCTGGCGCCGTGGCCGCCGCTCCGGTGCCGACCGACCCGATGGGGGCGGCCCTCGCCGCCCGCCTCGCCGATCCGGCCCCTCTCCTCGCACGGCTGAGCACCAAGGACCGGGAGGCGATGCAGGCCTTCTACGGGCTCGGTGCCTTCAAGCCGGTCTGGGTGGTCGATGGCGCCTTCACTCCCGCCGCCAAGGCCGCCGCGTCCCGCCTTTCCCTCGCAGCCGAGGACGGCCTCAACGTCCAGGCCTATCCGGTGCCGGTCATCGGCACGCAGGGACTGACCGAGGCCCAGACCGCCGAGATCGAGCTGAAACTCTCGGCCGCCATCGTGCTCTACGCCAAGGACGCACGCGGGGCGCGCATCAACCTGTCCGCCATATCCCGCCTGATCACGCCCACCCTCGACATCCCCGGCGCAGACGCCGTCCTGACGCGCGTCGCCAGCGCCGGGCCGCAAGCCGGTACCGTGCTGCAGGGCTACAACCCGGCGCAGGCCGGCTACCTCGCTCTGAAGGCGCGGCTCGCCAGCCTGCGCAATCTCCATAGCGCGCCCATGGCGGCATCGCCCGTCGCAATTCCCGCCGGGCCGGTGCTCAAGGTCGGCATGAACGATCCCCGCGTGCCCGCGCTACGCCGCCATTTCGGCTTGCCGACCCGGACCGCCGGCACCCTCGACGCCGCCTCCGGTGAGCCGGATGCGTTCGATGCGAACGTGTCCGCTGCCGTGGCGAAGTTCCAGCGCGGCCGCGGCCTGCCGATCACCGGCACGCTGACGCCGCAGACCGTCGCCGCCCTGGGCCGGGCCGAGTCATCCTCGCGCGTCGGCGACGAGGAGGCGACCGTCCTCGTCAACATGGAGCGTTGGCGCTGGCTGCCGAGCGACCTCGGTCGTGACTACGTCCTGGTCAACATCCCCGAATTCCGCCTGCGGGTGGTCCGCAACGGCACGCAGCGCGACGAGACCCGGGTCATCGTCGGCAAGGCCGAGACGCCGACGCCGGTCTTCTCCGGGATGATGGAATACGCCGTCGTCAACCCGTCCTGGAACGTGCCGCCCTCGATCCTCAAGAACGAGTTCCTGCCTGCCCTGGCCCGCGACCCGAACTACGCTGCCCGTCGCGGCTACGAGGTTGTCTATCGCAACGGCAACATCTCGGTGCGCCAGCCGCCGGGCGAGCGGAATGCGCTTGGGTTCATCAAGTTCCTCTTCCCCAACAACCATGCCGTCTACCTGCACGACACGCCCAACCGTTCGCTGTTTTCCGCTTCTCAGCGGGCGATGAGCCATGGCTGCGTCCGCGTGGACGATCCATTCCGGTTCGCCGATTCGGTCCTGCCCGAAGCGTGGTCGAGCGAGCGGTTGAAGAAGCTCATCGGCAAGGGCGAGCGCACCATCCGCCTGCCCGAGAAGCTGCCGGTGCATCTCGCCTATTTCACCCTCGATGCGGACGAGCGCGGATCCCTGCGCACGTTTTCGGATCTATACGGTCACGATGCGCGCATGAAGATCGCCCTCGGTCTCGCACCGGGCAGCCTGCTCGTCGCCAAGGCGCCGGTGAAAGCGCCGGCCAAGGTCGCGGCGCGGCCTTCGACGTCGGCGCCGGGCGCGGCCGGGGCT
>NZ_VRVC01000062.1:0-29277 GCF_008040005.1 Methylobacterium sp. WL19 | reverse complement strand
GCCCTCCCCGCCGCCCCGCCCAAGGCCGCCGAGCCGCTGACGATCATCTACGCCAGCGAATCCGGCAATTGCGAAGCCCTGGCCGGGTCCGTGGCCAAGCTCGCCAAGAAAAGCGGCTTCAAGCCGAAGGTGGTGGATTTCGCCGACCTCGACGTCGCCACGCTGACGGACTCCAAGAACCTCATCGCCATCGCGGCGACCTGGGGCGAAGGTGAGCCTCCGGCCCGCGCCACCCGCGCCTACAACGAGCTGATGGGCGACGGCGCTCCCCGCCTCGACGGCGTGACCTTCGGTGTGCTGGCCTTGGGTGACACCTCCTATGTGGAGTTCTGCGCCATCGGGAAGGCGCTCGACGCGCGGTTCGAGGCACTGGGCGGCAAGCGCGGCGCCGAGCGGGCCGATCTCGATCTCGATTTCGACAAGCCCGCCGCCGACTGGATCAAGAACACGCTGAAGGCGCTGGCGCCCGCGCCGAGCGCCGACAACGTCGTCGCGGTGGATTTCGCCGGCCGCGCCGCCGCCGAGGACGACGATGCCGAGCCGAGCCGCGAGCCGGTGGTGGTGGAGGTGGTGGATCACATCAACCTCAACTCGTCGCTCTCCGACAAGGAGACGATCCATCTGGCCCTCGAATTCGAGGACGGCGCTCCGGCCTACGAGCCGGGCGATTCGCTCGAAATCTATCCCGAGAACGATCCGGCCCTCGTCGAGGACATCCTCAAGGCGACGAATCTCACCGGCGACGAGGCCCTGCGCAAGGCGTTACTGTCCGAGCGCGACATCACCACACTCTCGGCCACCACCGTGGAGCGGTTCGCCAAGGCGACGGGCCATGCCGAGGCGCAGAAGCTCATCGACAGCGGCGAGCTGCGGGCCTGGATCGAGGGGCGCCACCTCATCGATCTGATCGAGACCTTTCCGGCCACCCTCTCGGCCGAGCATCTCAACACCATCACCCGTCCCCTGCCCCCGCGCGCGTACTCCATCGCTTCCTCGCGCAAAGAGGTCGGCGACGAGGTCCATCTCGTCATCGCCGCCGTGCGCTACGAGACGCATGGGCGGTCACGCTCGGGCGTCACCTCGGTGCAGGTCGCCGACCGGATCAAGAACGGAAGCAAGCTGCGCGTGAAGCTGAAACCGAACCGGCATTTCCGCCTGCCGCAGGACCCGGCCACCGACATCATCATGGTCGGCCCCGGCACCGGCGTCGCTCCTTTCCGTGCCTTCGTTCAGGAACGCCGCGCGATCGAGGCCACCGGCCGCTCGTGGCTGTTCTTCGGTGACCGTCAGTTCACCCACGACTTCCTCTACCAGCTCGAATGGCAGGAGGCCCTGGAGGACGGCTCGCTCACGAAGATCGACGTGGCCTTCTCCCGCGACCAGCCCGAGAAGATCTACGTGCAGGACCGTATCCGCCACCACGCCAAGGAAGTGGTGGAATGGCTCGACGGCGGCGCCAGCTTCTACGTCTGCGGCGACGCGAACCGGATGGCCAAGGACGTGCGCAATGCCGTCGTCCAGGCCTATGCGGAGGTCAAATCGCTGAGCGAAACCGATGCCGAGGCCGCGGTGGCGGCGCTGGAGCGGGCGCATCGCTACCAGCAGGACGTTTACTAGGGCGCGTCGTCCCTCCCCCGCGCGAACGGGGGGATGCGCATGCAGCGCCCCGACTATGAACTGAACAAGACCGGATCATCGCCATGGACGACCTGACCCCTCCCCGCACCTACGAGACCCCGCCCACCACCCGTCCCATCGACGAGGCCGAAGCGGCGCGCGAGGCGGGCCTCGCGCATAACGAGCATATCAAGATCGCGAGCGGTTTCCTGCGCGGCACCCTGGCCGACGGTCTGCTCAAGCACGCCACCGGCGCGATCTCCGAGGATGACGGCCAGCTCGTGAAGTTCCACGGGATGTACCTGCAGGACGATCGCGACCTGCGCCCCGAGCGGACCAAGAAGAAGCTCGACAAGGCCTACAGCTTCATGATCCGCCTGCGCATCGCCGGCGGGGTGGTGACACCGAAGCAGTGGCTCGTCCTCGACAACATCGCCACCACCTACGCCAACGGCACCCTGCGGGCGACCACGCGCCAGACCTTCCAGTATCACGGCGTGATCAAGTCGAACCTCAAACGCACCATGGCCGCCATCGACGGCGCCTTGCTCGATACCATCGCCGCCTGCGGCGACGTCAACCGCAACGTGATGGCCTCGACGAATCCGGCCCAGTCCGGCGCGCACAAGGCCGCCTATGAACTCGGCAAGGAGATCTCCGACAGCCTCCTGCCGAAGACCAATGCCTGGCGCGAGATCTGGCTCGATGGCGAGAAGGTGATCGGCGGCGAACCGGAATTCGAGCCCGTCTACGGCAGGACCTACCTGCCGCGTAAGTTCAAGATCGTCATTGCGGTGCCGCCCTCGAACGAGGTCGACGTCTTCGCGCACGATCTCGGCTTCATCGCCATCCTCGACAAGAAGAACAAGGTGACGGGCTGGAACGTCACCGTCGGCGGCGGCATGGGCATGACCCATGGCGAGCCCGACACCTTCCCGCGCACGGCCGACGTGATGCTGTTCTGCAAGCCCGACGAGGCGGTGCGGGTGGCCGAGGCGGTGATGACGGTCCAGCGCGACTGGGGCAACCGCAAGAACCGCAAGAACGCCCGCCTCAAGTACACGATCGAGCGGTACGGCCTCGCCGCTTTCCGCGCCGAGGTGGAGAAGCGTGTCGGCACGAAGCTCGCCGATCCCAAACCCTTCGCCTTCACCGGGAACGGCGACCGGTTCGGCTGGACCGAGGGCGATGACGGTCGTCACCACCTGACGCTCTATGTCCCGTCCGGCCGCATCAAGGATGTGGAGGGCGACGGCCCTCGACTTCTCACCGGCCTGCGCCGGATCGCGGAGATCCACGAGGGCGATTTCCGCCTCACCGGTAATCAGAACGTCATCATCGCCAACGTGCCGGGAGAGAAGCGCGTCGAGATCGAGGCGCTGGTGGACGAGTACGGCATGCAGAAGGGAGCGGGCGCCCTGCGCCGGAACTCCATCGCCTGCGTCGCCCTGCCCACCTGCGGCCTGGCCTTGGCGGAGAGCGAGCGCTACCTGCCGGACCTGATGACGGAACTGGAGGAAAGCCTCGCCTCGCACGGGCTGCAGGACGACGAGATCACGATCCGCATGACCGGCTGCCCCAATGGCTGCGCCCGTCCCTTCATCGCCGAGATCGGCTTCGTCGGTCGCGGCCCGGAGCGCTATCACCTCTATCTCGGTGCGGCCTTCGACGGCTCACGCCTCGGCAAGCTCTATGCCGAAGACGTGACCGCCTCGGAGATCAGGACGATCCTCGATCCGCTCTTCGGCGCCTACGCTCAGGGCAAGACTCCGGGTGAACGGTTCGGCGATTTCCTGATCCGTGCCGGCTACGTGGCGAGAACCTTCAACGGGCCGGATTTCCACACGAATATCGGCGCCCTGAAGGGCGTTGCCTGAACCTCTTCGACACGTGCACTGCTTCATCGATGCTGCAGTGCACGTGTCCCGGATGGTACGGTCAAGCTTAGGCGAGACACGAATATAAGTCCGGCATCGCTGAACTCTGGCCCGGCTTCGCGGTTGATCCTGCAAAGCGACCGGAGGCGACGATGGCCAAGCACGAAATCCTCAGTTTCTTCGAGCATCGTCGGGACGGTGCTTGGATTTGCGTGAAGCCGTTCACCCTCACGACGAAGCAGAGCAGCGTCGATATCCGACAGGGCATGCGGTTCGATTACGGCAAACGCGTCGGCGGCGTCGACCTCGCGGAGTATCTGGAACAGCTCGGTTCCCAGTTCGGCTCGTAAGCCGTCGGCGGCGTGGCCGAAGCGCCGGGCCGCTTTTCCCCGGCCCCTGTCGCTGACAATCAGACTGATGCTGGCACCAGACCTGCGTTCGGGGCCGATGTCGCCTGTCTAGGATCGTCTTGTCGCGGACGATGGCCAAGTCCTGCCTGATCTATCGTCCGGTGCTGGCTTGCGAAACCCCGGCTCTATCTCGTACGTCCGCCCAAGATCGGACCGGCTCTGAAGCCGGTATCGGCATGCGGATTTCATTCCCGTGGCGTTCATCCGTCTTATGCGACGGCGGCACCCTCATTGCCGTGTCTTTGACGGCCGGGAGCAGGAGACCTAGGGTCGTTCCATGACAATCTCTGTCGATCCGTTGCAGGCGAGCCTGGAAGCCGCCGCACCCACGACCCGATGCAGGATTTTGGCGACGGCGGAGAGGTTCTTTCGCGAGATCGGCTACCAGAAGACGACCGTCGCCGACATCGCCAAGACGCTCGGGATGAGCCCGGCCAATGTCTACCGGTTCTTCGACTCGAAGAAGGCGATCAACGAGGCGGTGGTCGAGCGCGTGACCCGCGAGGTCGAGGCGTTGATTGCCGGCATCGCCGTGGCGCCCGGCCTCAGCGCCGATCAGCGGGTCGCCGAAATCATCCGAGAGCTCCACCGCGACTGTATCGAGCGATGCAAGGACAATCCCCGCATCCATGAGATGGTGGAAGCCGCCATGTCGGAGAGCTGGGGGGTGTGCCGGCACCATATCGACCGGATCGGCGCCGCCCTGGAACGGGTGGTGACGGACGGGGTTCGCAGCGGTGAATTCCAGGTCGAGGATCCCGCAATCACCGCGGCTTGCCTGCATGTGGCGATCACACGCTACTGCCACCCGGTCCTGGTGAGCCAGTACCCCAACGCACCGGCTCCCCCCATCGACGCGATGATCGCCTTTCTGCTGCGCGCGCTCCACGAACCGGCCAGGAACGACGCTCCTTCAAAGGCGAGAGAGCCGGCCGAGTCGATCTAGCGAACGCTGTTGGCCGTCGGGGCTCAGCCCATCTCCGCGAGGATCGCCAAAGCCGCGGCACGGGGATCGGCGCTCTGGGTGATGGGGCGGCCGACGACGATGTGGTCGATCCCCGCTTCCATCGCCGCCGCCGGCGTCAACACGCGTTTCTGGTCGCCGACATCGTCGCCCGCCGGCCGGATGCCGGGGGTCACGATGAGTCGCGACGGCCCGATGGCGGAGCGGACGGAGGCCGCCTCGGCGGCACTGCAGACGATCCCGCCGATCCCGGCCTCTGCCGCCTGCCGCGCACGCAGGGCCACCAGATCCGCGATGGGGAGGGCGTAGCCCGCCTCGTCGGCATCGGCCTGGTCGTAGGAGGTGAGTACGGTGACGGCGAGGATCGTCGGGCCATCCCCGCCCCTTCCCCGCACGGCGGCGCGCATGGTCTGCGGGTAGGCGTGGACCGTCAGGAAGGTTACACCGAGATCGGACAACGCCCGGACGCCGTCCTCCACCGTGTTGCCGATGTCATGCAACTTCAGGTCGATGAAGACCTTGAAACCGGCCTTGGACAGCCGCTGAACCAGGGCGAGGCCGCCCGAATAGGCGAGCCGGTATCCGATCTTGTAGAACGTCGCGGCATCGCCGATCCGGTCCACCATCGCCTCGGCCTCGTGGACGCTCGGCAGGTCGAGGGCGACGATGAGGCGATTGCGCGGATCGCTGGCGGCGGGTGACGCGGCGTGGGACATGACGGGCTCCGGAGGATCGGCTGACGGATCGCCGCCCGGGCTTCCCATGTCAACGCGAAGGCGGGGTCAGCCGCGCCTCATCACCCGGGAAACCTCCTCCTTCAGTACCGGCAGCAACTCGTCGGCGAACCAGGGGTTCGTCCTGAGCCAGCCGTTGTTGCGCCAGGACGGGTGCGGCAGCGGCAGTACCCGAGGCCGACGCGGTTCCTCCAGAATGGCACGCCAGTTCCGCACCATGGCGGTGAGCCCTCCCTCGACGCGGCCGAGATGCCAGGCCTGCGCGTATTGGCCGATGACCAGAACGAGATCCATCTCGGGCAGGCCGGCGAAGAGCGCTTCGCGCCAATGCTCGGCGCATTCGCGGCGGGGCGGCTTGTCTCCGCCCTTCGCGTCGAGCCCGGGAAAACACGCGCCCATGGGGACGATGGCGAGCCGCTCGGCGTCGTAGAAATCCGGCTCGGACAGGCCGAGCCACGACCTCAGCCGGATGCCGGACGGGTCCATGAACGGGATACCGCTCTGGTGCGCCCGGTTCCCGGGAGCCTGACTGGCGATGGCGAGACGCGCCGAGGTCGAACCCTGAACGATGGGCTTCGGCTCCTGCGGCAGGCGCGCGCCATATCGAGGTGCGTCGCGACAGATTCGACAGGCGCGCAGGGCGGCGGCGGTGGATTCGAAGGGGGTCATACGAGAGGACAGGTAGTGCGGGCATCTGCCCCTGGGAATCCGGGGTGCCGGGAATCCATGCCGCGGGAACGAGAGGCCGCACCCCGCGCTTGAATCGCCATAGGAGCCGGCATTGCCGGGCTCACCCGCGAGCACGCCCGACCAGGGAATACAGGGAGCAGCCCCATGGCCTTCATCACCGCGCCGGATGGCACGAGCCTCTACTACAAGGACTGGGGCAGCGGACGGCCCGTGGTCTTCCTCCACGGTTGGCCCCTCGACGCGGATATGTGGGAGTACCAGATGGTGCCCGTCGTCGAGGCGGGCTTCCGGACCATCGCCTATGACCGCCGGGGCTTCGGACGCTCGGACCAGCCCTGGCAGGGCTACGATTACGACACCTTCGCCGACGACCTGAAGGCGGTGCTGGACGCCCTCGACCTCACCGACGTGACCCTGGTGGGCTTTTCCATGGGGGGCGGAGAGGTGGTGCGCTACCTGTCACGGCACGGCAGCGACCGGATCTCCCAGGCGGTCCTGATCTCGGCGGTGACGCCGATGATGCTGAAGACGCCCGATCATCCCGACGGTGTCGATGCCGGCGTGTTCGAGGAGATCATCGACGGGCTGAAGATGGACCGGCCGTCCTTCCTCGCCAAATTCAACAAGGGCTTCTTCGGTGCGGGCGTGTTCAGCTCACCCGCTTCTGCGGAGATGATCGCCTGGGCCGGGCAGGTCGCCATGCTGGCCTCGCCCAAGGCCACCATCGCCTGCGTGAAGGCCTTCTCCGAGACTGATTTCCGGCCCGACATGGCGAAGGTCACCGTGCCTTGCCTGATCATCCATGGCGATGCCGACCAGACCGTGCCGATCGACGTCACCGGAAAGGTCGCGGCCTCAGCCGTGCCGAGCGCGGAATTCGAGATCTACGAGGGGGCTCCGCACGCGATACCGCTGACCCATCACGAGCGTCTGACGACGGACCTCATCGACTTCCTGAGGCGCTGACGCCCCCGCCGCTGGCGGAGGCGCGCTGCCCTTCGGGCTCAGACCCCCTTGAGGCCGCTGAGATCCAGGGGCAGGGAGCGCAGCCTCTGCCCCGTCGCGGCGAAGATCGCGTTGGAGATCGCCGGGGCGATGACGGGCACGCCCGGCTCGCCGATGCCGGTCGGGGCGGCATCGGAGGCCACGATATGGACCTCCACCACCGGCATCTCGCTCATGCGCGTCGGCTCGTAGGCGTCGAAATTCTTCTCCTGCACCACCCCGTCCGTCAGCGTGATCTTGTTGCGCAGGACCGATGACAACGCGAAGCCGACCGATCCCTCCACCTGGGCACGGATCACGTCCGGGTTGACGGCGACGCCCACATCCACCGCCGCGACGATGCGATTGACCTTCACATGGCTGCCATCCGCCGTGATGTCGGCCACCATCGCCACGTAGGAGCCGAAGGACTCGTGCGCCGAGATGCCGAGGCCCTGGCCCTTGCCGCCGCTGCGCTTGGCCCAATCCGCCTTCTCGGCGGCGAGTTTCAGGACACCGGACAGGCGCGGCGCGCCGGTCAGCATGCCAAGGCGATAGGCCAGCGGATCGGCACCGGCGGCGTGGGCCAACTCGTCGATGAAGACCTCCATCGCCTGCGCCGTATGGGTGTGACCCACCGAACGCCACCAGAGGACGGGCACGCCCTCGCGGGCGTTGTGGACCTCGAACCGGTAGGCCGGGAGGGCATAGGGCGTGTCCGACGCGCCCTCGATGGACGTGGAATCGACCCCGTTTTTCACCAGCATCGCCTCGAAGGGCGAGCCGATCATGATCGATTTGCCGACCATCCGGTGCTGCCAGCCGGTCACGGCGCCCTTGGCGTCGATGCCGGCCTTGAGGGTGTGCAGCACCATCGGGCGGTAATACCCGCCCGCCATGTCGTCCTCGCGGGTCCAGACCAGATGGACCGGCGCCTTGCCGCCGGTCGCCTTCATGATGGACGCGGCCTCGGCGATGTAATCGGCGGTGGGCGTCGCCCGTCGTCCGAACGATCCGCCGGCCCATTGCGTGTGCAGCCTGACCTTGTCGGCGGTGACACCGAGGGTCGCGGCGGCCACCGCCTGTTCGATCGTCTGGAACTGGAGGCCGGCGTAGATGTCGTAGGAGCCGTCGGCCGCCCGCTCGATCGTGGCGTTGAGGGGCTCCATGGCCGCGTGGGCCAGGTAGGGGAAGGTGAACTCCGCCTCGATGACCTTGGCCGACCCGGCGATGGCGGCGGCGGGATCGCCTTTCTCCGATGCGACGATGCCCGGCCGCTTGGCCGTCTCGCGATACTCGGCGAGGATGGCGTCGGAGGATCGCTTCTCGGCCGTGCGCTCGTCCCAGGTGACCGACAGGGCGTCCCGGCCCTTCATCGCCGACCAGGTGTCCTTGGCGATCACGGCGACGCCGGTGGGAATCGTCACGACGTCGATAACGCCGGAAACGGCGCGGGCGGCCTTATCGTCGACCGTCGACACGGTGCCGCCGAAACGCGGGGCATGCGCCACCACGGCCGTGACCTGACCCGGCCGGCGGATATCCATGGCGTAGATCGCAGTTCCATTGGTCTTGGCCACGGAATCGAGGCGCGGCAGCTTCTTGCCGATATGGACCCACTGGCTCGGATCCTTGAGCTTCGGCTGCTCGGGCACGGGGATCGCCGCCGCTGCCTCGGCCAGGGCACCGAACCGCTCCTCGCGCTTCGAGGCGAGATGGCGGACCGTGCCGTTCGAAACCGTGATCTCGGAGGCCGGGACGGACCATTTCTCGGCCGCGGCGGAGACGAGCATGGCACGGGCGGCCGCCCCCGCCTTGCGGAGCTGGAACCAGGAATTGGCCACCGCGGTCGAACCGCCGGTCCCCTGGATCGGCCCCATCAGCAGGTTGTTGTAGAGCTTCGCGTCGGCCGGCGCGAAGGCCACCCGCACGCGGGACCAGTCGGCGTCGAGCTCGTCGGCCAGGATGGTGGCGAGGCCCGTCGTGTTGCCCTGCCCCATGTCGAGATGCTTGATCAGCACCGTGACCGTATCGTCGGCCGCGATCCGCACGAAGGCATTGGGCTGGGCGGGAGCGGAGGACAGGTCGGGTCCCGCCGCCGCGCGAACCTGTTTGGCCGGGTCGAGGGTGAATCCGATCACCAGGGCTCCGGCGGCGACACCGGCCCCGCCGAGGAAGGCGCGGCGCGACGGACGGGGAGCAGCCGCCTCGGATTTGGTCTGACGGACCTTCAGCATGGCTTCCTCCACGGAGACGATGACGCGCACGGTATCGGGCAGGACAATGCCGGCCCCTGGGCCGGCATCGGGTTCGGATCAGGCGAGGGAGCGGGCGGCTTCGTGAATGGCGGCGCGAACGCGCTGGTAGGTACCGCAGCGGCAGATGTTACCGTCCATCGCGCCGTCGATCTCGGCGTCGCTCGGCTTCGGGGTGGTCGAGAGCAGGCCGATGGCCGACATGATCTGACCGGACTGGCAGTAACCGCACTGGACCACGTCGAGGCCGCGCCACGCGGTCTGAACCGCCTCCGCCACCCGCCCGGACACACCCTGGATCGTCGTGACCTTCGCTTCACCCACATCGCCGATGCGGGTCTGGCAGGAGCGGACGGGCTGGCCGTCGAGATGGACGGTACAGGCGCCGCACTGGGCGATGCCGCAGCCGTATTTCGTCCCGGTCTTGTCGAGATGATCGCGCAGCGCCCACAGGAGCGGCATGTCGGGATCGGCATCGACATCATGCGACACGCCGTCGACATTCAGTTTCAGCATGACGTCTCTCCGACTTCAGTATCGACTTGTTCTAAATATTACACACTTCCGAAAAATGTGCGCCTGCACACATCGATCTGAGATCGGCGTCGATGCAGCGTCGGGTCGCGCGCCGTGGATGGGCGCGATTTGGAGACAAGTGTCATGACCGGGTCAGGTCGTTCTTAACCTATCGGGCGCAGATTCGCCGGGTCGCAGCGTCGACGGGTCACGGTCCTTCCGACCGCAGGTTTTCCTCTCAAAAGATCCTCAAAACGGTGATGTCCGACCTGACAGCGGAGATGGTTCAGCGCGGACGCGGTCCTTCGGCACCGGAATCCGCTCGCCGCCGCAAGGTGGCCCGAGACATCCGATCGGCGCGCGAGCGGTTGACCTCGGCGAACGGTCTGGAACGCGCGTTCGATTACGAATTGATCCGGATCTATGCCGAGTACCGCTCCGGTGCCGGTCTGACCCATGCCGTGCTCGGGCTTCTCATCGCAGGGGCGTCGTCGCTCTGGGTGCCGGTTCCCATCGCCCTGTCCTGGGTCGTCTGCCTGCTCTGCGGCGTCGGCCTGTCGATGGGGCTGACCAAGCATTTCCTTCGTCAGCCGGCGGATTCCGTGTCGGTCAGGCGCTGGCGCAGCGCCTTCATGCTGAGCGAGATCGTGCAGAGCGCGTCCTGGGCGCTGATGGTTCTCGTGGCCGCGCCCAGTGCCCGCATCTTCGTCCTGTTCGGCCTCGTCATCGTCGCCGCGGTCGCCGCGATGCTGGCAGCGACCCTGCCCGCCGCCGCCGCCGCCGCGCTTCTTCCGCTGATCCTCGCGGCGCTCTCTCTCCTGGCGTTCTCGCAGGACATGGACACGATCATGCTGGTGACCATGGTGGTCGGCTCGCAGATCTTCTTCATGGGCCTCGCCCGCCGCGTCTACGCCTCGGCGGTGGGCGCGCTGAAATCCCAGGCGGAGAAGGACGCCATCTTCATCGAGCTCGAACAGGCCAAGGCCAATTCCGATGAGGCGCGGCGGCGGGCGGAAGAGGCCAATCTCGCCAAGTCACGCTTTCTCGCGACCATGAGCCACGAGTTGCGCACGCCGCTGAACGCCATCCTCGGCTTCTCGGAGGTGATGAAGAACGAGGTCTTCGGCGCTCACATCGCTCCGTCGTACAAGGAATATGCCGGCGACATCCACGATAGCGGTATGCACCTCCTCAATCTCATCAACGAGATCCTCGACCTTTCGCGCATCGAGGCCGGGCGTTACGAATTGAACGAGGAGGCGATCCAGCTCGCCCATGCGGTGGACGAGTGCCGGCACATGGTCGCTCTGCGCGCGCGCAGCAAAGGCCAGGCCTTCCACGAGTTCATCGATCCCGACATGCCCCGTATCTGGGCGGACGAGCGGGCTTTGCGCCAGATCGTGCTCAACCTCCTCTCGAACGCCGTGAAATTCACGCCGCCGGGCGGCGACATCACGATCAAGGTCGGCTGGACGGCCTCGGGCGGCCAGTATGTCAGTGTCAAGGATAGCGGGCCGGGTATTCCCGAGGACGAGCTCGGCACGGTGATGTCGTCGTTCGGCCGGGGCTCGCTCGCGATCAAGACCGCCGAACAGGGCTCGGGCCTCGGCCTGCCCATCGTCAAGGGGCTGGTGGACCTGCACAACGGCAACTTCCACCTGAAGTCGAAGCCGCGCGAGGGAACGGAAGTCGTCGTGATCTTCCCCGCGAGCCGTGTCATGGACACGCTACCCGCCCTGAACCTGTCCACCGAAGCGACGTCGAGTGCGGACATGGGCGGCAGGCGGAGCGCGGCGCGCGCGGCCTGATCGGCGCACTCGCCTTTCCCGTTTTCGTGATGATTGTGACACCGGGCCGTCACGGGTCCGGTGTCCCCGATGGGATGCCTTCAGCTTTCGCTGCGTCCCGACACCCCCGCCTGGGCGAACGTCGCCATGTCGCGATGGCAGGCGAGCGCGCCCTTGAGCAGGCCGATGGCGAGGGCGGCGCCGGATGCTTCGCCGAGACGCATGCCGAGAGCCAGCAGCGGCACCAATCCGAGGCGTTCCAGCACCTCCGCGTGGGCCCCTTCGGCCGAGACGTGGCCGGCGAGGCAATGGTCGAGCATCGACGGATCGATGGCATGGAGGATCGCCGCGGCCGAGGTCGCGACGTAGCCGTCGATGACCACGGGGATGCGCTGCATCCGCGCCGCCAGGATGGCGCCGGCCATGGCGGCGATCTCGCGGCCTCCGAGGCGCGACAGGACATGGAGCGGGTCGTCGAGGTGGCCGGCATGGAAGGCCAAGGCGGCCTCCACGGCCGCGACCTTGCGCTCGATCCCGGCCGCATCGACGCCGGTGCCGCGCCCGACCCAATGCGCCGCCCCACCGCCATAGAGCGCCGCGTAGATCGCCGCCGCGATGGTGGTGTTGCCGATCCCCATCTCGCCGAGGCCGAGACAATCGGTTCCGGCGGCGATGGCTTCCATACCGAAGGCCATGGTGGCCACGCATTCCTTCTCCGTGAAGGCCGGGCCTTCGCAGATGTCGCCGGTGGGAAGATCGATGGCCAGGTCGAAGACCTTGAAGCCGAGGCCGTAGGCGGCGCAGAGCTGGTTGATCGCGCCGCCGCCGGCGGCGAAATTGTCGAGCATCTGGCGGTTCACCTCCGCCGGAAACGCCGAGACACCGCGCTTGGTGACGCCGTGGCTGGCGGCGAAGACGCAGACGAGGGGCCGGTCGAGGCTCGGTTGACCCTTGCCCTGCCAGGCTGCGAGCCACTCCACGAGGTTCTCGAGGCGGCCCAGCGCGCCGGCTGGCTTCGTCAGCATCGCGTCCCGCTCACGCACCATGGCGACGGCGTCACGGTCCGCGCCCGGTACGGAGGCGATCAGTCGGCGGATATCCGAGAACGGCGTCTGATCGGGATTGTCCTGGTTCGGGATCGTTTGAGTCATCGCGCGAAACTTGGCCTTCCGTCTCGGCGCGTCCGGTATGGCGGCCTGCCTGTCGGGCGAGCTATAACCAACCGGGCGCGAGCGGTGAAGGCAGGTCCTCGATGACGCAAGGCCGGGATCTGGAACCGGACGATGCCTTTCCCGGCGCGTCCATGGCTTACGATCTCGCGGCGTGCCTGAGATTCTATTCGCGGCTGCCGGTGCCGCGCCTGCCCGGCGAGGGTGATCCGCATCGTCTGCCGGACTTCCGCACCCTGCCGCGCATGCTGCCACTGGCCGGCCTCATCCTCGCCCTGCCCTCCGCCCTCATCCTGCTCGTCGCCTGGGCCCTGGATCTCGGACCGTTCCTGGCAGCCACCCTCGCCCTGGCGGTCGGGACGCTGGTGACGGGGGCGCTGCACGAGGACGGTCTCGCGGATGTGGCGGACGGGTTCGGTGGCGGCGCGACGCGCGAGCGCCGCATCGAGATCATGCGCGACAGCCGCATCGGCGCCTATGGGGGCGTCGCCCTCGTGTTGACGCTGGCCCTGAGGATCGGAGCCCTCGCGACGCTGCTCGATCGCACCGGGTCGCTGGCCGCCTTGGCCCTGGTACTGGCCGCCTCTCTCTCGCGCAGCGCAGCCCTGGCGCCGATGGTGCTGCTCGGCCCCGCGCGGCCCGGCGGGGCGGGGGCATCGGTGGGAACACCCGATCGCCGGACCAGCGGAATCGTTGCCCTCTTCGCCCTCGCCTTCGTCGTCATTGGCTGGATCGCCGGCTTGCCCTCTCTCGGCATGGTGCTGATGCCCGCCCTGGCGCTGGGAGCCTCCCTCTTCCTCACCGCCCTGGCCCGAGCCAAGATCGGCGGCCAGACCGGCGACGTGATCGGAGCCTGCCAGCAGGTGGCCGAGATCGCGGCCCTTCTCGCCCTCGTGGCGACGGTCCCGCGCTGACCATGGCACTTTGGCGCTTGATCGCGACCCGCGCCTGAGGGCATGGAACGGCCATGACCCAGCCTGTCGCCCCGAGGGCTTCGAGCCCCTGCACGAAGCTCTGCATTCTCGACGCCATGACCGGGCTTTGCGAAGGCTGCGGACGTACGCGCGAAGAGATCGGGCTGTGGGGATCGCTGTCGGAGGCGAAGCGGGAGGCCATCATGGCGACCCTCGGACATCGCCTTCGCGCCGCCTATCCCCTGCGGGACAAGGCCCTGGCCGAGCCATGATCTACGCTGCCCTTGCCGTTCTCCTCGGCATCGTCGCCTTCCTCGCCCTCTCGGACGAATCGAGCACCGTCGCGGGGCTGGAGAAGGACCAGCTCGCGCGGCTCGCCTTCAGCGGAACCTTGCTGACGATCTTCCTCGCCGGGTTCTGGCATCGGTTCCGCGAACAGATCGGCACCAACCTGAAGGCGCTGCTGTTCTGGGCCGCCCTCACCGTCGCCCTGGTGGCGGGCTATGCCTACAAGGAGGAAGCCGGGGATGTCGGCAATCGCCTCGTCGGGACGCTGCGGCCCGGCAGTGCCGTCACGGCGGGCGACGGAAGCGTGACGATCAACCGCCGCGCGGACGGGGACTTCTCCGTGCGCGCGGAAGTGAACGGCCGCGCCCAGGTCTTCCAGTTCGACACGGGCGCGAGTTCCGTGGTTCTCACGGCGGAGAACGCAGCCGCCATCGGGATTTCCCCCGCGGAATCCGACTTCTCGATCAGGGTCTCCACCGCCAACGGCGTTGCCATGGCCGCCCCGGTCTATCTCGACAGCCTCAGCATCGGCACGATCACCGAACGGCGTGTCTCGGCCCTGGTGAGCCGGCGCGGTGCCTTGTCGGGAAACCTGCTCGGCATGACGTTCCTCGACAGGCTCGGCTCCTACGAAGTGCGCGGCGACCGGCTGATGTTGCGCCCTGTGCGCTGATGATCGAAGTCTGCCTCCTCGAACCGTCCGCTTGGACACAAACCAGGCGCACCAGATGATGTCTCTGCCGCCGGAGAGCGGACGTCGGCATCCCTTACCGCGGATGGCGGAAGCGACCTGAAACGGGAAGGCACCTGTGTCCTTGCGGTGGATTTTTTGGCCGGCGAGCGGAATTCTGGCCGGCTTGGCGCTCGTCAAATCCTTGTCTCGGCGGCGCACCAGCCCGTATCGGCGCTCACATCCGGTCCGGCTCGAAACGAGGTGGATCCAAGTCGACGGCAGGACGATGCATACCCGCGTCTCGCTCGATGCTGTGCCGGATGACCGCATACCCGTCATCCTCGTCCATGGGCTCGGGATGTCG
Organism: Methylobacterium sp. WL19; assembly: GCF_008040005.1. Lineage (NCBI taxonomy): Bacteria > Pseudomonadati > Pseudomonadota > Alphaproteobacteria > Hyphomicrobiales > Methylobacteriaceae > Methylobacterium > Methylobacterium sp. WL19. The sequence continues at coordinate 14,035 of NZ_VRVC01000062.1, read as the reverse complement.
AGCCGGTACATGATCCCGCTGGCAAATCATCTCGCCCCTCATGTCGAGGTCTATGCTCCCGACCTGCCCGGCTTCGGATTGAGCGAAAAGCCTCGCCGCGCGCTCACGGTTCGCGAGCTCGCGGATGCATTGGCGGCCTTCATGACAGCGATCGGGGTGAGGCGCGCAGCCTTTGTGGGGAATTCGCTCGGCTGCGAAGTGCTGGTCGAACTGGCGCTGGTTTACCCTCACCTCGTGGACCGTCTCGTGTTGCAGGGGCCCACGCCGGACCCGGAGGCGCGCAACCTGGTCCGGCAGGTGGTCGGCTTCCTCGCCATCGCGCCGTTCGAGCGCTGGTCGCTCGCCTGGGTGGCGCTCATGGATTATGCCCGTGCGGGCATCGGACGCTACATCCTGACCTTGCGAAGCATGGTCGACAACCGCATCGGAGAGAAGGCGTTGCGGGTCGAGCAGCCGACGCTCGTGGTTTGGGGCACGCGTGACTACATCGTCCCCCATGCCTTCGTCGCGAGCCTCGCTGACTCCCTGCCCCGGGGCCGCCTTGCCGTCATTCCGGGAGCGGCCCACGGAATCAACTTCTCGCATCCCGAGGCGTTCACCGCCGTCCTTCTGCCGTTCCTGCTCGATGAGGGGGAGATGCCTGTCGCATGGAGCCGGACCCCGACGATTCCGCGAATGCGTGGCGCAGGTATGCCTGTACGAAGTCCGGCATCGAACGGGGGGCGATCTCGCCGCTGGAACCGACCGTGACGAAACCGGCGAGTTCCGGCTCGATCTCTGCGCGGCGATGGCGCTCCATCCTCTCGCGCAGCGCGTCCGTTCGATCGGGGAATGTCACGGGCCGCAGAAATGCCGCCTGGGTCTGTCCGCGCAGCAGAAGCCAGTTTTCCGGAGCGTCGGCCGGGAGCGCCATCCCGGTCTCCTCCACGAACTCCCGCTCGGCGCTGCCGGCGAGATCGACCGTATCGCCATCCCGCACGTCGTCGAGGTCCGGCGTGCCGCAGGGGAAGTAGGCCTGTCCGGCATTGGCGGTGTGAGCGCCCATGACACCGAGCAGCACGGCGCCGTCCGACCCGTGCGGAACGATGGCGGCGAAGGCGTTGAGGACACGTTGGTCGGGCGAGCCCAGATCCTTGTGGGTGATGAAGCTCGCGTAGGACGTCTCGAACAACTCGACGGCACAGGATGTCCCCTCGAGCCGGCACGACTTCGCGAGGAGCACCCGCCCGTCGAACAGCCCCGACCGCTCGGCGCAGCGGCGCGCCCAGTTCTCGGCGATGGAGGCCGCGTTGGCCTGCGCCCATTCCCATTCGAACGGCACCAGCCGGGCCGTCACCCTCTCGATCCGCGTGAGGGTGAGACCGTCAGGCAAGCAGCGTCCCCTCGCTCATCACCACGGCCGCGCCGCCGATCTCGACGGATTGGAGGGCTCCGGATTCGATGACCAGTTGAAGCGCGATCTCGCTCGGACGACCCATGGCGATTCCCTGGCGGATCAGCACATCGTGCTCGCCGTCGCCGAGGGGCTCGAACTCCATCATCACGCCGGCGAAGGCCGCGGCGGCCGACCCCGTCGCCGGGTCCTCCATCACGCCGAGATGCGGCGCGAACATCCGGGTCTGGAAGCGGAGGCCGAGGCCTTCCGGGTCCACGGCGTAGAGATAGAGTGCCGTCCGAGGCTCCAGGGTGGAGAAGGCGGCGAGGTCCACGCGGGCCGCATCGAGCTTCGCCCGCGTGTTGACCGGCACGAACAGGAAAGCCGGCCCGGCCGTGTGCCGGCTCGGCACGTGACGCCCGAAGCCGATATCCTGCGTCTCCAGCCCGATCATCTGGGCGAGGAGCGTCGCGTCCGGTCCCTCGCCGTCGTAGTGCGGCAGGATCGGGAGCTTGAAGCGCCCACGGCCGCGCCCCTCGCCCGCTTCGACGACGCAGGCCACGGTGCCGATCGACTCTTCGAGACCGAAGGCGGTGGCGTCGGTGAGGCCGGATCTCGCATCGTGCAACGCCAGCAGGATCGCCGCCCCGAGCGTCGGGTGGCCGGCGAAAGGCAGCTCACGGGCGGGCGTGAAGATGCGCAGGCGGGCCTTGTGGCGTGCCTCCGTCGGCGGCAGCACGAACACCGTCTCGGACAGGTTGAACTCGCCCGCGATCCGCTGCATCGCCGCGTCGTCGAGCCCTTCCGAATCCAGCACCACGGCCAGCGGATTTCCGGCGAAGGGCGTGTCGGTGAAGACGTCGAGGGTGACGAAGCGGCGGCTCATCGGCTTTTCCTTTTCGCTGACCATCAGACCGGTTCTACCGGGAACGTCTCGCTGGGTGCCACGAACTCGTCCTGCGCGTCGACGGTGAGGATCTCGCGCGAACCCGCCTCCGCCGTGCGGCGCAGGAGGCCGTAGACCGAAGCACCGGCCATGCCCAAAGCCAAAGCCGCCGAGCCGGTGCGGGCGTAGTGGACGAGGAACAGCGCCGCGATGGCATCGCCCGCGCCGTTCACGTCGAGGTTGAGGCGCGGCGTACGCAGGCGCCAGAACAGGCCGCCCTCCCCCGCCATCAGGTCGATGGAATGGGACGGGGTGTCCTCGGTGACCAGGGAGGTCACCAGCACGACGCGCGGCCCGAGGGCCTGGATCGCCGCCAGGGCGGCTTTGGCCTCGCCGAGTGTGCCGGTGGGCAGGCCCGACAGGAAGTTCAATTCGAACTGGTTCGGAGTGACGATGTCGGCGGCGGGCAGGGCCTGATCGCGCAGGAATTCAGGGATGCCGGGGCGGACATAGATGCCCCGGTCGGTGTCGCCCATCACCGGGTCGCAGCAATACAGCGCCTTCGGGTTGGCGCTCCGCACCGCCGCCACGGCCCGCACGATGGCGGTGCCGATATCGGCCGAGCCCATATAGCCGGACAGGACGCCGTCGCATTGCCCCAGCACGCCGCGCTCCGCGATGCCGAGCACGAGGTCCTCGATCATCGGCCCGTCGAACACACGGCCGCGCCAGGCGCCGTAGCCGGTATGGTTGGAGAATTGGACGGTATGGATCGGCCAGACCTCGACGCCGAGCCGTTGCATCGGGAACACCGCCGAGGCATTGCCCACATGGCCGAAGGCGACGTGCGACTGGATCGATAGAATTCTCATCGGCGTATCAGGCTTTGCTTCGACGGGTGCGAGTGCGACGATCAGCGTCGTAGCCGGTTTCGCCCAGCGGTGCATTCACAACCGACGCGAGGCTCGTCCGTGGCGAGATCGACGCTTGCCGGAAGGGCGACCTTCCCGCACATCGGGCGCGACGGGCAGGGGCATCCATGGATTTCGAAGCGCTGAAGACCACGACCCTGACCTTCGTGGAAACGCACAAGGAATGGGCACCCCTCATCATCGCCGTGCTCGCCTTCTGCGAATCCCTGGCCTTCCTGTCGATCCTGGTCCCCGCCACCGTGCTTCTGGTGGCCATCGGCGCGTTGATCGGTGCGAGCGGCATCCCGTTCTGGCCGATGGTGATCGCCGGCGGCATCGGCGCCGGGCTCGGGGATTGGGTGTCCTACGAGATCGGCCGCTACTTCCAGCACGGCGCCAAGTCGATCTGGCCGATGAGCCGCTATCCGCAGATGGTCGCCAAGGGCGAGGATTTCTGCAGGCGCTACGGCGCCTGGGGCATCGTCATCGGCCGGTTCATCGGCCCGGCCCGCGCGGTGGTGCCGCTCATCGCCGGGATGTTCGAGGTGGCGCGCCTGCCGTTTCAGCTGGCCAATTGGAGTTCGGCCTTCGTCTGGGCCTTCGTCTGGCTCGCGCCGGGCGCGGGCGTCATCAGCTTCTTCAACGCGTGACGCCGCATGCGCCGCTTCCCGCCCGAACGCATGGTCTGCCTCACCGAGGAAACCGTCGAGACCCTCTATCTGCTGGGTGAGGAGGACAGAATCGTCGGTGTGTCCGGCTACGCCGTGCGCCCCGCTCGCGTGCGCAAGGAGAAGCCGCGCGTCTCGGCCTTCACCAGCGCCGACCTGCCAAAAATCCTCGCCCTGCAGCCGGACCTCGTCCTCGCCTTTTCCGACATGCAGGCCGAGATCGTCGCCGACCTCGCCCGCGCCGGAATCTCGGTCCATCTCTTCAACCAGCGCGACGTGGCCGGCTGCCTTGCCATGATCCGTACCGTGGGCGCCCTGGTCGGGGCCAGCGAGAAGGCCGACGCGCTGGCCCAGGGTTACGCCCACCGCCTCGGCGCCGCCGCCCTCGACAATGCCGGCCCGCCCCGGCTGACCGTCTATTTCGAGGAATGGGACGAGCCGATGATCTCGGGGATCGGCTGGGTCTCCGAGCTCATCGGCTATGCCGGCGGCGACGACGTCTTTCCCGACCTCGCCCGCCAGCCGGCGGCCAAGGACAGGATCGTCACGTCGGATCAGGTGATCGCCGCGCGGCCGGACGTCATCCTCGCCTCGTGGTGTGGCAAGCGGGTGAACGTGGCGCGCATCCGCGAGCGGCCGGGCTGGGACGCGATCCCCGCCGTGGCGGCGGGGCGCATCCACGAGATCAAGTCGCCGCTGATCCTGCAGCCAGGGCCGGCGGCGCTCACCGATGGGTTCGACGCGATCCGCGCCGCACTGGCGGGCGGGCAGGCTGCCGCAGGTGACAAGGGCGGGCCGACCTGATTCCCTGGCGGGACGGTCGATTCGAGACCGCACTCTCCCCAAGCGAAGCCATCCCCAAGCGAAGCCATCCCCAAGCGAAGCCATGTCAGCAGCCCTCGCCCATCTCGTCCTGCCGCCGGACCGCCGGCAATCGGCGACCGCGCTCCAGGTCCAGCGCGGGGTCCGCCGGCTGTTCGCCGACCTCGGCCATGTGACGATCCCGGAATTCTCCCTCGCCAACGGAAGGCGGGCGGACATCATTGCCCTGTGCCCAGCGGGCCGGCTGACCATCGTCGAGATCAAGTCCAGCGTCGCCGACTTCCGCGCCGACAAGAAGTGGCCGGATTACCGGGACTATTGCGACCGCTTCTATTTCGCCGTTCCCGATTCCCTCCCCGAAGGACTGACGCCCGACGAGGCCGGGCTGATCATCGCCGACGGCTACAGCGCCGCGATCCTGCGCGACCCGGTCGACCATGTGCTGAGCGGCGCCCGCCGCAAGGCGGTGACCCTGCGCTTCGCCCATTCCGCCGCGCGGCTGCTGCACTCGCTCGCCGATCCGGGGGCCGTGCGGGAGGGAGCGCTCTAAGCGACGCGACAGGTTGCAGAAACAGCACGCCTCCGCGCTGACGGAATCGAGGTTCAATTCGCGATTGAGATTGTATGAGCCCCGCCCTACCACCTGCCGGATTCTTCTTTGAGGAGCGGACATGTCGGCGGTGCTGGTAGCGAATGGAGAGCCGATCGACCTTGGGCCGGTCGTCGGCACCGACAGTCTCGACCTCATCGTGCCGAAGGCAAAAGCCGGGTTCGCCCTGCTCACCAGCGGTTATGTTCCGGGCCCGCGCGGCGAACCTGGCACGCACCCCGTCACCCTGACCAGCTTCGGGGCGACCGGCGTTCCTTCGAAAGGACCGCTTTCCCTTGGCGACCTCCAAGTAGAGGCCTTGTCCGTCCGAGACGACGGATCTGTCGTCATCGGCGTCTATGACAGCACTTACGTCGACGGCACGTTCGGCGGCTTTTCGACGCAATATCAGAAGGCAAAGTACAGCCTCGGTACCGTGGACGCGAAAGGGACCTTCACGCCCTTCTACACCACGAAGATCACCTCCCTGTCCGATACGGACGAGCCGTTCCTGAGCGCTTACGACAACAGCGTCGCCTTCGCGCAGAACGGTGCGATGGCCCTCGCCCATATCGCCCAGGGATCGACCAGCAAGATCCGGACGGTCGACATCATCGACGAGAACCACCGCTTCGTCGCGACCGCCGTCGTCGACCGCTCGGTGAACGACGACCAGACCCATTCGACCAAAGTCACCGCCCTATCGGACGGTCGCTATCTCGCGACCTGGGTCGATATGGGCCGTGTCACCTCGACCCTCATGGCTCGCGTGGTGACCGCAGACGGCAAGGTGCCGGGCGAAGCGTTCAAACTCGGCCAGGTGGCCGAGTTTGCGGGCGGATACGAAACGAAGGTGATTTACTCGGTCACCGCCGACCAGAATGGCGGATTTGCCGTCGCCTATGAGGGGCGGGACATCAAGAAGGCCGCTAATGGCGTCCAGACCGATGTCCTCACCGATATCGCAGCATCGACTTACAAGGCTGGTCTCGACGGAAGCATCACCAAAGCGGTCACGCTCGCCCAGACCTACACGTTCGACAACGCTTACATCGTGTCCGTGACGACTCTCTCGAACGGGCAATTGCTCGAACTGGTCCTCGGATCTTCCGATGTGGCGGATGGAAAGATCCTGACGACCGCGCGCGGGTTGCTTTACAACGCGGACGGGTCTGCCACGGGACAGGTTTTCGACTTCTATTCGGAAGCGATCGGAAGCGGGCATCGGTCCGAACTGCCTCAGATCGTGGCCTTGCAGAACGGCACGTTCGGTCTCCTCAAGTCGGGTCACGAGACGGGACTCGAACGGACGGACAGCGACACCGATTTCCAGATCTATTCCATTTCGACGGCCGACCCGTTCCAGGTGAAGGGCGCGACGTCGGGCGCGGACCTGCTCAAAGGGGCCATGGCCTCCGCCAGGAACGACCGGATCGACGGTCTCGGCGGCAACGATACGCTCTTTGGCTATACCGGAAGCGACCATCTCATCGGCGGAGCGGGCAACGACACCCTCGATGGCGGCAAAGGTATCGACCGGATGGAGGGTGGGATCGGCAACGACACGTTCGTCATCGACCATTTCGGCGACGTGGTGATCGAGAAGCGCGGCGCGGGCACGGACCTCGTTCTGTCATCGATCGATCATACGCTCTCGGCCAATGTCGAAAACCTGACGCTGACGGGCAAGGGCGATATCGGTGGCGTCGGCAATGCGCTCGCGAACACGGTCACCGGCAATGCGGGCAACAACCGTCTCGATGGTGGAGCCGGTATCGATGTCCTGAAGGGCCTTGCAGGCAACGACGATTACTATGTCAGCAGTAAGCGGGATCAGGTCATCGAGGCAAAGGACCGGGGCACCGATACGGTCTATGCCAGTTCGGATTTCACGCTCGCGAAGGACCAGTCCATCGAGTTCCTGATCGGCAGCCAGGAAGACCCCTATCTCGCCATCGATCTCACCGGCAACAATCTCGCGAACGCGATCGCCGGCACGTACGGCGACAACGTCATCAATGGCGGGTTGGGAATCGACGTGCTGGCCGGTTCCGGCGGGAAGGACGCGTTCGTCTTCGATACGAAGCTCGGGAAAGACAACATCGACAGCATCACCGATTTCTTTCACGGCACCGATACGATCAGGCTGGAGAACGCCGTCTTCAAAGGCTTGGTGGAGGGCGATCTGTCCGGCGCTGCGTTCAAGAACATTCGCACGGGTACGGTCGATGCGAGCGACCGTATCCTCTACGATTACTACACGGGCGCCCTCTCCTACGATGCCGACGGCAGCGGCGCCGAGCAGGCCGTCCAATTCGCGACGGTCAGGAGTGTCGGATTTCTGACGGCCTCCGACTTCCTCGTCTCATAGCACTGCACCGGAGCGGGTCTGCCTTCAACGCCCGCTTCGCCGCGCCGAGACCAGCGCCAGGGCGGCGAGATCCTTGTCGCCGTCGCCGTGGCTGATGGCGTCGATGAGGTTGTCGCGCAGCACGCTGGCGAAAGGCATCGGTACGCCGGCCTGACCCGATGCCGCGAGGGCGAGGCCGATATCCTTGAGCCCGAGCCTCAGACCGAAGCCCGGTGGCTCGTAACGCCCGGCGGCGATCGAGGCGCCGTAGCCCTTGTAGACCGGAGAGGCGAAGAGCGTGTTGGTGAGAAGGTCGAGGAGATCGGCACCGGCGACGCCATGCCCCTCGGCGAAAGCGGCGGCTTCGCCCATGGCCTCGATGGCCGCGATCAGCATGAAGTTGCCCGCGAGCTTCACCGCATTGGCCCGGTACGGCTCGGTTCCGAAGGACCAGGTCTTCGTGCCGAGGGCGTCGAGCAGCGGTTGCGCCTTCGCGATGACGGCCGGGTCTCCGGCCACGACGATGTTCAGGGCTCCGTTCTGCGCCACGTCCGGCCTGCCGAAGACGGGGGCGGCGATATAGGGCACGCCGGCCCGCGCGTGGATCGCGGTGAGCTCCTGGGCGAGCGCCACCGAGATCGTGCTCATGCTGAGATGCAGGCCGGGCCGCGTGCCGGAATCGAGAAGCCCGCCCTCCACGATCACCGAACGCAGGGCCGCGTCGTCGGCGAGCATGGTGATCGCCGCATCCCCGGTGAAGGCGTCCGCCGCGCTATGCACGACCGTCACCCCGTCGAGACCGTCGGCGGCGGATGCAGTCCGGTTCCAGACCCTCACCCGATGACCGCCCCGGACGAGGCTCTGAACCATGCCCCGGCCCATCCGGCCCAACCCGATCACGCCGACATCCATCTGAGTGTTCCTTTAGTTTGTCCCGGCTCAATGGCCGTTGAGGAATTCGAGCATCGTGGCGTTGAAGCGATCGGTCGCTTCCATATGGACGAGGTGGCCGATGCCGTCGAAGACGACAGCGCGCCCATCGGGCATCCGTGCCGCCAGAGCTTTGGCATGGCCGGCATTGTCGCCCATGGCGGCGCGCAGGTTCTCGGGGGCGAAAGGCTTGCCCGGTGCGTTGCGGTCGTTCCCGCCCATGACGAACAGCGTCGGCGCGGCGATCAGCGGGATCTCGTGCACCACCGGCTGTCCCCAGATGATCTGGTAGGAATTGACGAAGGATTGGAGCCAGCGCGGATACTCGCCTGAGCCTTTGACGCGCTCGCGTATCGAAACGAAGGGCTCGATCGCCGATGAGGGAAGCGACAGCGCGTAGTTCGTCATCAGCTGGCGCCGGTAGACGTCCCCGGTGACACCGCCCTCGATCCGCAGAAGCGTGTCGTTGGAAACCGGCGGGACGGTGAAGCGATAATCCTCGAGACCGATCGGCGCTTCGAGGACGAGGCTGTTCACCCGGTTCGGCGCGTTTCGGGCGAGGCGGGCGGCCAGCATACCGCCCATGGAATGGGCGACCACGTCGACCCGCGGGAGATTGAGGGCATCGAGAAGCGATACGGTTTCCGCCGCCATCACGTCGAAGCTGAACGGTCCCACCGGCTTCGACGATTTGCCGAAGCCGAGTTGGTCGGGAACGACCACGCGGTAGCCCGCACCGGCCAGCGCGCCGATCACCGGCTCCCAGTAACTCGACGGAAAATTGCGGCCGTGCAGCAGCAGAACGGTGCGTCCGTTCGGCGTTCCGGTCGGCGTGACATCCATATAGGCGAGACGCTGGCGCTCGTTGTCCCGTGTCAGGTCGAGGAACCAGACCGGATAGGGATAGGCGAACCCTTCGAGCCCGATCCCGAGAGGGCCTGTATCCTCGGCTCGCACGGCGGCGGGCGACAGCGCGAGCAGGCAGCCGAGCAGGAGTGTCGCCAGACGCATGTCATTCCTCCGAAGGTGGTAAGGATGCCGCCCCCCTTGCCGAGGGGTGACATAGGGCACTTGCCGAAGCGAGCAGGGATCGTCCACGGCTTTGTGCGATGACGCACGAGGCAATTCCCCCTGGCGGCGGCACGACCGGGCCGGTCCCCGACAAACCGATGGACGGCCTGCCGGTGCGCGAACGCATGCTTGCGCTCCTCGCCATCGGACTCGCCATGACCATGGCGGTGCTGGACGGGGCCATCGTCAACGTGGCCCTTCCGGCCATGGCGAAGGATCTCGGGGTCAGCCCGGCCTCGGCGATCTTCGTGGTCAACGGCTTCCAGATCGCGGTGACAGCATCGCTGCTGCCTCTGGCCTCCCTCGGCGACATCCTCGGCTATCGGAAGGTCTATCTCGGCGGCCTCGTCCTGTTCGTCGCGGCGTCCCTCGCCTGCGCTCTTTCCACATCCTTGACCGGGCTCATCGTCGCACGCATCGCCCAGGGGTTCGGCGCCGCCGGGATCATGAGCGTGAACATCGCCCTGGTGCGGTTCATTTACCCGCACCGCATGATCGGCCGGGGCGTCGGCAACGTCGCTCTCATCGTCGCCATGGCTTCCGCCACCGGCCCCACCGTGGCCGCCGCGATCCTGTCCGTGGCGACTTGGCCCTGGCTGTTCCTGGTCAACCTGCCCGTCGGCCTCGTGGCCCTGGCGGTGGCGGCGCGGACGCTGCCGGTGACGCCGGTGAGCGGGGCCCGGTTCGACGTCCCGAGCGCGATCCTCAACGCCCTCACCTTCGGCCTTCTCATCATCGGGCTCGATGGAATCGGCGAGGCGAACGGGCGCTGGCTCGCCTTGGCGGAGATCGCAGCCGGGCTCGCGGTCGGCACCGTGTTCGTGCGGTATCAGGCGCGGCTCACGACGCCCCTGCTACCGGTGGATCTGCTGCGCATTCCCGCCTTCGCCCTGTCGATGGTGACCTCCATCGCCTCGTTCGGGGCGCAGATGATGGCCTATGTCGCCCTGCCCTTCTATTTCCAGGATGCGCTGCACCTCTCGGCCACCGAGACCGGCTTCCTGATGACGCCCTGGCCCATCGCCATCGCCATCACGGCGCCGATATCCGGCCGCCTCGCCGACCGGTACGCGCCGGGTGTTCTCGGCGGAATCGGGCTGGCGCTCATGTCCGGTGGCATTGCGGCGCTGGCGCTGCTCCCCGCCGCCCCGTCCCTCCTTGATATCGCCTGGCGGCTGACCGTCTGCGGCGTCGGCTTCGGGCTGTTCCAATCGCCCAACAACAAGGTGATCGTCACCAGCGCACCGCATTCGCGCAGCGGCGGAGCCAGCGGCATGCAATCGACGGCGCGGCTGACCGGGCAGTCGCTGGGCGCGGCCCTCGTCGCCGTCATTTTCGGGCTCACCCACGCCAGCGGCACGGCGGTCTCCATCGGAACCGCTCTATGGTGCGCCTGCGCCATGGCAGCGGCGGGTGCCGTCTCCAGCATTATGCGGCGCCAGCCGACGGGCTGATCCACCGAACGCAGCCACCCATCGCCTCGGGCGTTGATCCACGAGGCTGCCAACGGAGGAACATTCATGGACATGAATCTGAAGGGGCGACGTGCGCTGGTGACCGGCTCGACCGGCGGCATCGGCTACGGCATCGCCAAGGCCCTTGCCGGAATGGGTGCAACCGTCGCCGTCAACGGGCGCACACCGGACCGGGTCCGGGCGGCGATCGCGCGCTTGACCGAGGAAACCGGCACGACCTGCTTCATCGCGGCGCCCGGCGACATCGCCACGGCGAGCGGTGCGGAGGCGGTGGTGAAGGGGCTGCCGGCCGTCGATATCCTGGTGAACAACACCGGCATCTTCGAGCCGAAGCCGTTCTTCGAGATACCCGACGAGGATTGGCTTCGCTTCTACGAGACCAACGTCATGAGCGGCATCCGCCTCTCCCGCGCCTACACGCCGGGCATGGTCGAGGCGGGATGGGGGCGGGTCGTCTTCATCTCCAGCGAGTCCGGCCTGAACATTCCGGTGGAGATGGTGCATTACGGCATGACGAAGACGGCGCAGCTCGCCGTGTCACGCGGCCTCGCCGAGACCGTGGCCGGAAGCGGGGTAACGGTCAACAGCGTGCTGCCCGGTCCGACCCTCTCGGAGGGTGTCGCGGACTTCATGGCGAAAATGGCGAAGGATACCGGCGAGGTCGACCTCGACAAGCTGGGACGGGACTTCGTCGCCGAGCACCGCTCCACCTCGCTGATCGGTCGCCTCGCGACGGTGGAGGAGGTCGCCAACATGGTGGCCTATATTTGCAGCCCGGCCGCGAGCGCCACCAGCGGCGCCGCTCTGCGTGTGGATGGCGGGGTCATCCGGCACATCGCCTGAGGCCGACCCACCCGAACCGGGAACGGCCGTATCGCCGTCTCGAAGAGCCTGCCCGGCGCTGTCGAAGCGCCGGGCCGCATCGGCGTCAGGCCGACTTGAGATGGGCCGCGAGGTGCTTGTTCATCTCGAACATGGTGCACTTGTCCTTGCCGAAGACCTTCTTCAGCTTGTCGTCGGCCAGGATCTCGCGCTTGTTCTCCGGGTTCTGGAGATTGTGCTTCTTGATGTATTCCCAGACCTTGCTGACGACCTCGCCGCGCGGAAGCGCTGCGGCGCCGACCACGGCTGCGAGTTCCTCGGAGGGCTTCAGCGGCTGCTGCAGCGCGTTCGGCTTGGCGGCGCCTTCGGCCTTCGGAGCAGCGGCCTTCTTGGCGGCGGCCGGCTTTTCGGCTGCCTTGGTGGTGGTTTTGGTTGCCATGAGTTCCTCCGGAATTTGGCTTCGAGCGCCGTCACGCCCACGGCCAGGGGCCTCGGAGCGCATAGCTGCAACAACTAAGCGGTGCTGAGAGCGTTCCAAGAGGGAATCACGTAGACCCACCGCCCATCCACAGAAGGGACGGGGATAACGGGGACCCTGCAGCCCTTTCGATCATCGATCACACACAATCTCCGTGGCATGGGCGGTCGCCAGTGCAGCCACGCTTCGGAGCAAGCCGACGAGACGTCATTGCGGCCGTGGACCGGAGATTTTTCCGAAAAGCTTCACGCTAACAACGGCTTGTGTGGCTGCCGGCACGGCCGAGGGGGATTCGCGCCACCGATGCGTCATCCAGCTCAAAGCAATGCGGCCGGTGCGAAGCGCGTGGACTGACGACGGCGTCCCGAAGCATCGAGGGCCTGTTGTGACCGCCAGGCGCGAGGATGGAATTTTTTTCGACCGACCGTCATCGAGGACGCAGGCGCATCGCCCGACCGGGACAATGCAACGATCCCTTAAACTCGATGAGGAACACTCCGCGCATGATCATCGCAGTCGTTTCCCTCACCATCGTCGCTTCCGGCGCGTTCCTCGCTGGTCTTGCCGGACTCGTCGCCGCCGAGAGTCGGGGCGAAGCCGACACACGTGGCGCCGACCTGATCTGACCGTCGAGATCACGCTTTCCGCATGCAGCGTTTCCGCGGTGCGGAAGGAGCCGTTGCAGTGCCTTTCACGAAACTCCCGCATCGCCGCCCGGCCGGAAACGGAAGGCGGCGATGACCGGGAGTTTCGCGAGCGTTCCTCAGAACTTGCCGCCGAGGCCGACGCTGCCGCCCGAGCCCATCTGCGGAGCGAGACCACCGGAGCTCGACCGGCTGGTCGTATCGCCTTCGATATCCTCGCGGCGGATACGCCGCTCCGACTCCGCCTGCGAGCGGGCCTGGCCACCGGCCGATTTCGGCAGGTCGAGCCGCCGCGTCGGCGCCGTCTGCAGAGGCACGCCGTCGGGGTCCACTTCGGCCGCCCGCGGGCGCTGGGCTCCGGGAACCGAGCCACGCATGGACGGCGGAGGCCCCACTTCGCTCTCGGGCATGACGCCTGAATTGCCGGACAGCGCCTGACATCCGCCCAGGGCCGCCGCGATGAGCGCCACGGCGCAGACGTTCGACGGGATACGCATCGACTTGATCCTCAAAAGTATTCCACCCTGGTTCGCGCGGGTGGTCCGGCACGCTTGCGCGCATCTCTACGATGCACAAAAGGCGAAAACCAGACGATCGCAGGGCGTTTGTCACACCTCCCCCCTCGACCTGAGGGAAAATTCGGGGTGATCGTCCACCGGTTCGTCTGGACACCCCCCATACTCCACGCCACCATGGCCGCGACGGTCCGGTTCTTGCCAACTCGACATCGCGGCGAGCCGCATCGTCGCCGATCGACCCGCCCTCATCCACAACTTCGCCTTGGTCCGCCCTCATACGCCGTCCGTCCCATGGCAGGTGGGAACTCATCGGAATGGCTCAGGTTGAGCGGGAGCCGGCGAGATGCTTCTTCGGGGAACGCACGTGTTCAGAACTGTCCGGATGGTCGCCGCCGCGTCGATCACCCTTTGGGCCGCCGCCGCAGCAGCGGCGGAGGGCAACGCCCCGGTCAACGGCCCGGCGAGCGAAGCAGCGCCGGCCGCCCCGGCCGCGCCT
>NZ_VRVC01000061.1:0-29363 GCF_008040005.1 Methylobacterium sp. WL19 | reverse complement strand
CTTTGAGAGCGATCTGCCAAAGTAGTGTTGGGTATTGCACCATTGTGGCGTCGTTCGCCGGCCCATCTTGTGCTCCGCTCAACCGATGGCGACCAAAAGGATTTGTGATCGCCACTCGGCTTGCAGCTAATTTGAACGTATTCTAGTTGGTGAAGCTCGCCACAGAATTTCTACAACGATTTTGCCGCACGATGTCGTCCATAGAAGTCAGGGTTAGCGTCTATGGGGGGCGACATCTTCATTGAATATGGCGATGGTTCATACCTGCCACACAACGCCAGAGTACGCAGGTTAGCGGTCCATGCTCTTAAAGAAGCGAGCGCTCTTTTGGAACGCGCGGTAATGGAAGAGACATGCGACCGCCCCGGGAGCGAAGGCCAAAACCTCAAGTCGAAGGCAGAACGCGCTTGCCTACATCTAATAAAGAAGTAGCCCGATCTGCTGCCGTTTAGCTAACGCTCTTAGCAGACGCCTTCTGCTCCCTGCGCTTTGCAAGGCGCTCGAGATGTTCCGCTGTCGGCGGCAAAGCCCTGCGCGCCTCAATTTGTGCGGCTCGTCGTTCGGCCTTGACTGCCAAGCGAGCGGCTTTCCGTTCGGCAAGCGCCTTCTCTCGCCTGTTCTGCTTCTCTTTCTGGTAATCAACAAATGACTGCTGGCCGTTTTTGGCGACGTCCTTGTCCTTAGCCTGCGCGGCCCGGAAGGATGCGAGCAATTCAGCGTCATCGATACCCGGCGTACAAAAATAGCGCTCAAATATCTTCATGTTGAAGTCGAGGACAGGTCCATTGATGTGGCGACGGTCAGGAATGAATTGGTTGTCGAAAGCGTACAAAACGATATCGTAGCTCGGGAAGTAATACAGGTTCTCGTCACCGTCCTTCGTTTCTCTATAAAACTCGTCGACGGCGGCGCGAATGATCGACTTCGACGCAGCGTTGGCTGAGAGACAAGAAATCGGACGGAAGGATGCGGCCAAGGGGATCGGTGAGACTGTAATCACCACTTTAGCATTTGGGTTGTACTTCGCGATCAGCGCGCGAATGTTGCAGATGTTCATCTTTGTTTCCGCAAAACTGGCGACGCGGAATTTGTGTCGGGCCGGGTCGAGCTTCGCCTTTGGGGGCGCTCTCCAGAAGACCTCTCCGGTTGGCTCGTCGTACCAGATCTCCGACAGCCCGAGAGTGATGATAAAGACCTCGGCGGCATCAAATAGGGCTTTCGTAGCAAGACGGGCTTCCTCGGAGTAGCCAAACTCCTCGTGGTTATACCCCTCCCACATGGCCTCGGTCGGGAAGACGTTCTCCCAGGCCCACTCGAATTGCTGCCGGATCGCAGATGTGTGGACGATGCCGTCACCCATCTTCGTGACGTAGGCCTTATTGTCCTTCTTGGTCAGGACATTGTAACCCCGAGCGTCCAAATAATTGCTGATATTAATGGCAAAGCAAGACCCAAATGCAACAATTGGGGTGTCCCTGGCAACAAACGGAACCGCTGGCATGAAGCCTTTTGTCAGATACCGATCAACAACGTAATCTTTTTCCAGAGAGTTATTGTCTGGATATAAGGACGGACGATTGCTGTAGCTGGCACTGATCTTACGTGCCACGCCATCTGAGACCAATTCCAACATGCTCACGTTGATCTCCTGAAGATTGCAGCTGCGGTTAGATCGCCGGTTTGTTGTGCATCTTAGGAGACGAACCACAAGCCTGCGAGTGAGAAATCCGAACTTGCCCAGAGCGGCGCAGACTGTGTCGTCATGAGCACAGGGCGAGCCGTCGACGACACACACCACAATCGGCTCCTAGAGGCCGACGATTAGGATTCCACCGCTCGCTTAGCTGTCTTCCGAGTGCTTTTGTTCCGAGCGACCCGGTCGCCGCCCCCCTAATCACGGCCGACAATCCCTCCGGTCCAGTCAGTTTCCGAATATTTCCAGTGAGTAACGGCGGCATCGAAATGCGACCATACGGTCTTTGCCTGTGATCGTGCACCGTGCGAGACTGAGTGATGGGGTCACACGCGAGCGATCCAATCGCTCAAATCCCGGGGATAAAAGTGACGAAGATCCAGACCACACTGCAGCTACCGAATTTAGCTACGTGACCCGATAATTTTCGTTGAGTATCTCAATTTAAACAGAAAAACAGGATTGGTGCCGCAAGAGGGATTCGAACCCCCGACCCCCTCATTACGAAACACAAGCTCTACGCTTCACTAGGTACCATAGGCGCTTACCGGGCAGCAAGAGCCGTTGATTTCGTTGACGATTATGGAGATACCCTCTCACTTGAGAGTCAGGAAAGCCACTGACATCATCTCGTGCGCTTACCATGTGCTTACCGGCGGGGATCAATGCGCCTCACGAACCAGTCTGCCGCCGCGCTGCAGCTTCCGCTGGGCAAAGACCGCCTCGTCGTCTTCGATGACGACCTGCCGGGGTTCGGTCTTCGGATAAGTGGGGGCGGCTCCCGGCAATGGGTAGTGCAGTACCGGAACGCCCTCGGCCAGACGAAGCGCGAGAGCCTGGGCAGGGTCGGGCTGCTCTCGGCGACCGATGCACGCAAGGCAGCCGGCGAACGGCTCGCCCGCGCGAAGCTCGGCGAGGATCCGCATGCCGAACGGGCCAAGGAACGCGCCCGCGCCGCGATCACGTTCGGCCACGGCATCGAGCCGTACCTGACTGCTGTCACCCCAAACCTACGCCCGGCCAGCCTCAGCGAGGCCGCGCGCTACATGCGGGTGGTGTGGAAGCCGCTCCACCGGACGCCGCTCCACGCGATTGACCGCAAGCAGGTGGCGGCACGTCTCGCCGAGATCGCGCGGGATGCCGGTCCGTATGCGGCCAACCGCGCGCGGGCGGCGCTGTCGGCGCATTTTGCTTGGCTGATTGGGACCGGCGCCGCCGACATGAACCCCGTCGTCGGCGTACCCAAGCCCGCGCCGGAGGAGAGACGGGCTCGAGTTCTGACAGAGGACGAGATCAAGGCCGTCCTCGGCGCGTGCCGCGACGACGACTTCGGTCGGATTGTCCGGCTGCTACTGCTGACGGG
Source organism: Methylobacterium sp. WL19 (assembly GCF_008040005.1). Taxonomy (NCBI): domain Bacteria; kingdom Pseudomonadati; phylum Pseudomonadota; class Alphaproteobacteria; order Hyphomicrobiales; family Methylobacteriaceae; genus Methylobacterium; species Methylobacterium sp. WL19. The sequence goes on along the minus strand of NZ_VRVC01000061.1, from coordinate 26,307 downwards.
CCAGCGGCGCGACGAGGTCGCTGGCATGGCCTGGGCCGAGATCGATCTGGTCGGAGCGGTCTGGAAGCTGCCGGCGGAGCGGGTGAAGAACGGTCTGCCGCATGACGTGCCGCTGTCCGGTGCTGCCCTGGTCCTACTGACCGAGGCCCCACGGCTCGAGGGTCGCACGCTAGTGTTCGGTCAGGGGGAGGGCGGATTCCAGGGGTTCTCACGGGCAAAGGCTGCGCACGACAAGCGATCAGGTGTGACGGGCTGGCGCCTCCACGATCTCCGTCGCACGGCTGCCACCGGCATGAACGAGTTAGGCGTGTTACCGCACGTGGTCGAGGCGGTGCTGAACCACATCTCTGGTCATCGCGCGGGCGTGGCCGGCATCTATAATCGCGCGATCTACGCGACCGAGAAGCGGACGGCGCTGGACCTCTGGGCTGCAGAAGTAACCGAGTTTGAAAAAACAGGGCGGACTATCCTTCCCGTTGTTGATGTCAAATCAACCTTTAAGTGAGTTTTGTAATGAATTGCAAAATTTATCGGTATATTCCCACTTAGATACTACTCGGTCGTGGGATTTATAGTCATGGTTATTGAAAATAAGCATCAGACACGTTTAGGCCAGACTGGCGCTTGCGACTGGTCGGAATCTTTATTGGTACGTAGGACACTGCTATGTACGTTCAAGTCTCGTCGCTATGGTATGCAATTGCAGACTCCGGCCGAATTAAATAGGGAGGATCTGACTGCGGCAACTAACTCAACGTACATCCCGTGCTTTTCTTAGAACCATTACACGGCATGCAAATGTTTTAGCAACAGGGCAGCTTGGCAGACTGAAGCTCACAGCTGAAACGTGAGGGCCGTAGCTATGTGCCCGAACAGCGGCGGTTTGAAGCTGTAGCTTGAAATATGACGAGTGTAACAATTTGGTTCATCACCTACCGTAAGGATAATTTTTGCATTGAAGCACATGTTGATTTGCACTATGAGATTTTAGGACCATGAGTTGGGCTCGTTGTAGGGTGCATAATATTAAACAGGTGTTTGTTTCTCGCAGTACAAACTTATAGGTCCTCCAATGTACAGACGAGTTCTTGCGTGCTTACCTTATCTTCCCCTTCTAGGGATTGCGGGGTTCACGCTATCAATTATATTTTTCACTTACGGCGCATATCTCCGTAGTGAATTAAATGATCATTATTTTCAAGACGGTGAAATAATCCCGGTTGTCCCGCAAAATCTAAATCTTGCTATTTTACTCTCATGTGGCGCGGTTTTAGGTATCTTTTCAAAGATCATATTTGATTTACTTGAAGCAACCGATGAATACATTGAACGTCTGCTAAAAAGCAAGCTCAGCATGTTTCGATCAGCTCTTCGTCTAATATTTTATCCTATTATTCTAACTCCTGTCGTTTTGTTGGCATTATATTCACGACTTGAAGCGAATTCGAGTGATTTGTTGAGCTTTTTACTTGCCTATCAGAGCGGTTTCTTTTTCCAAAGCGTGCTTGGAAGAGGCGCCGTGGCACCTTTATCTAAAGTTTGAGGTTTTTATTATGTATAAATCTTTGTTCTTGACTGTTTTATCAGTGCTATTTCTATCATATACACCTGTGTTAGCCCAGTTTTCTGAACTTCATGAAAAAGATCGCTTAGTTTCAGTGCATGCTCCCGCAGTGCGTGCATTATTGAATGATACTCCAACTATTAGATCGAAATTCCAGTCAATTCGCGTAAATCAACCACATGAAGCAGGAAGCCTAAACATATATTTGATCAATGCTGCATTAGATCTGAAGCAGATTGTTGATCAAGATACTAAACGTGCCCTAACAAACATTCGTCGAAACGCTAGAGCCGTACCTCCCGATAGTATTTTTATAGACAATGATCTTCTGTCGATTTTGGCGTACAATGCACAAATTGACGTTAATTATAGAGCAGAGTCAACCCGAGTTGGGATTGATTTACTTACGACGAAAAGGCGAGCCGAGGATCGGCCAATGACATCCTTTTTGATGGCACGATCAGGCAGAGTAGCCGGAATACTCTCTGACATAGATCGGTTTGAGGCTTTGTTTTCAAGGCGCAACAACTTACCAGACCCATTGATGCTTGGTCGGGCTGTTTCGTTGGCAGGACAAACTTTCAATCTTCCAGACTCCTATTTTGCCAGTAATATGTTTCTCGTCCAGGCGTCTCTTGCTCCGCTTTTATTTCACGAAGTCGGCCATTTGGTTGCTGGTTCAGAGGGTGATTTTTATTCACTCATCACTAATTTCTTCGACCGTCGAACACGAGAGAAGGTTCAGGTTTTAGAACAGAAAGCCGATGAATTTGCTGCTCGGGCAATCGCAGAACTCTATAAAGTACAAAAATTATCAGATGAATCTCTCGTGCGGATTTATCAGACCGTTTTTCTTCGTCAGCCTCCTATAGCGTCTATAAAATACATGAGAGACGACGCCCTAATTAAGCTATTCGACGGCTACCGAGGGCTGCATTACGAAGATTTATTCTTCCAAATTTATCATCGTGCATGCGGGTTAGTGTCTAACTCCTCATATGGAAACTCCCATAACATAATGTTTGGAAAATTTGGGTATGTTCCTATTCTAAGATCGCGCGAGAGAGAAGCTCTAAGGCAGCAACTGAATAGCTATCTAGCGTCAAGTACTCATGCTCACGGCATTATACGTAGTGATAAGTTCTTTGAAATGTTTCAAGCGAGCACCGGAGAAGATTTATCTGGCCTCAGCTCTTTGTATAGTGGCATGTTAAACCGCTTAATAAACGATGAAAAAGAACTTTTTCCTGACTATTTCCCGGCTAAGGGCCTTGGCGTGTCTTCGTCAAATGTGATGACGGCCCTTGGAGCTACTTATGTTGAAGAAGGTAAATCATGTGAGAGTTGTAAGATCGGGGAGCTACAAGATGGCTATGTCGAGGTATTAGGTGCAGATAATGATCTCGGTGTAATCAGGTTGGTGTACCGCAATTATCCCAATGCACAAAATCGTGTTGATGTTAGTATTATAAAGCTTTATGCTATGATTTCTGCAGTAAACAAAAGTGTTAAAGCAGATCGAAAATTTATGGAGAACATACTTTCAGTTACTCGGATTGAAAACGATAACTGTGGTTTCGCGGATACACTTCAGTTCCTTGGTGATACCACTATTGATATTCGCAGATCATTCAGCGAACGCGCGTTTATGATTACAATCATGGCCGGAAAGGATTTAAATGTCCATTTTCTTAAAGGAAAATACAGTCCGAAAGATCTTCTTTCTGAATTTGGCGTCAGAGGAATTATGCCCAACCCAGTTGTTCGACCGCAAGAGTTCATGAATAAATGATTTCTGGCTGATAAATCCGGTTGTTGAGATGATGAAATTCGTTCTACAATATGGCGATTGATAGTTTAGATGATGACATTGAACGTTTTCTCATGGTATTTCGCCAATATGTTAAAGTTTGATCATAATTAGGTTGATACCAGACTTAAATATTAAGATATATATTAGATATAGTTATTGTATGTGAAAATTTGAGCGTCAGTCAGCATTTATCATAAATAACAGCCAGTAATAATTACGACGCTACCCCGCTTTGAGTAGTTACCTTGCGGCTCTCAACCCATGCATCTAGATCGCCACGGCGGACACCTAGCCTGCGGGTGCTGATCTGTAGGAGTGTCGGCCCGATCCCTTCCTTGCATAGCCGGCGGAGTGTCGCTGGGCTGAGCCCAAGCTCGCGCGCGGCGCTCTGGAACGGGACGACGTGGCGAGCGGTAATCGGATATTTCTCCTCAGCCATTGCCGGACGCTCCTCGATTTCTGTCGCGCTTACGCAAAATCGCGTGGGCTGACGTCATCCCGCGATTGAGAATCGCAAATGCACGTAAGAGCGGACTTATCCGGGCATGTCCCCCCATTAGTCGCAAACCGCCTAAGTAGACACACGAGGCGGTGAGCCTCTGCCGTGGCGGCCGCATCCGCATCGATCGCCGCAACCGCCTTGGTGGTCTCGGGGCAGTCCGCTGGGACGCCGATGCTGTTGGCGAGGCGTCGACTGCGGTCCTGGCGGAGCGCGGATGCTTCGAGGCCGGCAGCGAGCGCCGCTAGGTCGAAGCCAGAAAGGTCGGGCCCGCTCAGCATGACGGCGCTCCGTGAGCGGATTCCATTGCCGCCATGACGCGGAGGACGCCCGTCTTGCCGGTCGCGTCCTGGATCCGGCGATAGGTCGAGAGCAGGTCGCGCTCGTCGGGCGTCACCTCCTCGAGCATGGGGTCCGCGAAGGTCTGCGGGTCTAAGGCGAGCGCTGTGGCGATGGCGGCCCGGCGCTCGAGCGACACGAACTCGTGGCCGCGCTCGTACCGGCTGATGCGCGCGTGGCAGACGCCGATCTCGGCGGCGAGCTCGCGCTGAAGGATGCCCTTGCGCTTGCGATGGTGGGCGATGAGGCGACCGACCTCGCGGTCGCCAGAATTGACGAGGCTCGTCATATCAGCGGTCCCTCTTGTAGGCGATTTCGGTTTTTGGGCAGCCACGGGTGGCCGACCGCTGCGGCGCGAACTTCTGGAAGCCGCGGCCCTGGAGACGGCTGGGGTTCCGGATGCCGAGGCGCGCGTCCTCGCGGCGCTTCGCCTGGCAGATGTTCTTCACGTCCTGTAGGGTCTTCGCCTTGTGGCAGGGGTCGCAGATGACCTGGCAGTTCTCGAGCGTCGGCCGGCCGGTGAGCCCGTCCGGGTCGATGTGGTCGTAGGCGAACTTCGTCTGCGTCAGGTCGCAGCCGCACCGCGAGCCATCATTGAAGACGAACTCGCACCGCTCGCCCGATCGCTTCCACGCGGCGCGGCGGACGGTCTTCGGGAACTCGCAGCGCTGCCGGCTCATGGCTTCACCCCGAGCGCCATCAGCGCCTCGTCGAGAAGCTCACCGGCCTTGGTGGAGAGCGCAGAATCCGTATCGGGATCCCGGCAGTCCTTACGGGCCGCCTTCATCGCAGCCTCAGCCTTGCCGATGGCGTTGATCGCCTGAGCGACCGCGCCCGCGCGCTTGATCCCACCGGGCCAGATGAAGGTGACGGACTCAGTCTCCTTCGCCTTCAGGGTGATCCAGGCTTTGCCGTCCTGCTCACGGAGGCCGAACTCGGCAGCGAGGGTGATGCTCATTGCACCGCCTCCGGAGCCCTGTGGCTTATTGCGGGTCCGGCGAACGCTTGGCGCTCCCCGGCCGCGTCGTGGATGGCCCAAGCCATCTTGCGAAAGCGATCGACCCTGCGCACGTCGGCGGCACACCGCAGGTCAAAGCCGAGGGCAGCGTTCACCGCCTCGTTGACCCGGCGCCAGTCTCCGCCAAGCACGTGGTCGCCACCAGCAATGATCAGCGCGTACAAGACGGCCAGGGACCGGGTCGTCGCCTTGCCGCTCTCGGCTTCAGCCAAGAACAGCGTCAGGACCGGATGCTGCTCTGCGGTCATGACCACACACTCCAGAGCCAGAGCGAAGCGGCCGGAACAGCGATCAAGACGGTGACGGCCACCACGAAGAGTGCCAGCGCGGTCATGTCGACGGGGGCGACGTTGTCGTTTGCGGGCATGGCTCAGGCTCCCGCGCAGTTGATGAAGCCGAGCTGATAGTCCGGCGTCATAGGCGGGAGGCTGGCTGCGATGGCGGCGCCGTGGGCGTGAGCGGCGACTACCAAGGGATCCGCGTTACGGACCCGGCAGGATGCGGCCATCTCGTTCTCGCTGAGGCGATTCCGTAGGGCGACAACGAGGGAGGCGACGCTGCCGTTCGCGGCTCCGGGCCCAGCGAGTGCTTCCGCGAACGCGGTGCGGGTATCCTCGACGGCACCTTCGAATGCCGCCCGCAGGCCCTCCACGGCGCGCTGACCGTTGCCGTTGTCGAAGGCCGCGCCGATGGCGCCCTCGAACGCCAGCTTGCTCACCGCCTGCATCAGAGCACGGGAGGCGCGGGCCGTGGCCTCGACCTGGAAAGCCAGATCCTCGGCGGTAAGCGTGGGGTCGGTATTGCGAAACGACGTGCTCATGGCAGCCTCACAGGGCGAGAGAGCGGGAAGGGATTGGTCGAAGGGGGAGGGGCGTGCGCTACGGCGCTGGCGCGAGGCGCGGCCGGAAGCCGTTTCCGTTGTCGAACTTGCTGACGGTGATGCGGCTGGTGCCGACCGCATGAAGCGCGTCGGCGACGAGGCGGCGATCCTCGGGCGCAAGGCTGACGCTGGCGAAGGCCGTGCGCGGGTTGATGGTCGCGGTGCGCAGGTGAGCGGCAGCCGCTGCAGCGCGGTCTGCGCCTTCACCTTCGACCGCCTCGAGCCGTCCCAGCGCTTCTACCAGGCTGTCCGGCGTGATCTCGATCGCGCGGCCGGCGGGCGGCGTAGCGCCAGCGATCTCATCCAGCCGAGCGAGGCCGACGCAGAAGCCGTTCAGCTCACGGCGTCGAAGAAAGCGCGCGAGGAAGGCGGCGTCCTGAGCCTCGGGGGCAAGATTCACGAACCCGGACTGGCTGTTGCGGATCGTCTTGCAGAGCAGGCGGTCGGCGCGGATCGCGTCCGGATCGCCCTTGATGACCAGCTTGACGGCCGCCTTCTGAAAGCGAGTCAGTTCGGTGACGGTGAAACGGGCGCTCGGGCGCCTGGCGTCGGCCTTCTCCTTGGCGATGCGATCAGCCTTCCGGCCCTCGGCCTCAGCAGAGACGTAGGGCTTGCGGCGGCCGGTCCCGAAAGCGTGGATGAGCGTCGCGGTCATCAGTGCCTCCACACGAAGAAGGAGGCGTTGCGGCTTGCGGTCCCAGCGCGATGCCGGCGCAGGCCATCGCGGTGGAGAGCGATGCATCCGACGATGGACGCGAGCAGCCCGACGCACGCAGACGAGAGGGGGATGAGGTCTTCGAGTAGGGCGGCCATAGCTCAAGCCACCCCAATATTCAGACGGCGGACCGCGGCGCGAGTGCCAGCGTAGAACACGTCCGGGTGCTTGCGATTGCCGGTCGGCTCGCAGCGCAGGGAAACGCTGATCTTGGGGCCGCGGACGAAGGTGGGCTCCTTGCCGGAGATGCCTTTCGCGATCCTGGCAGCTTCAATGCGAGTAGCGGCATGAACCTTACCGGCGCTGGTCTCGAATGCTTTGGTCTGTCCGTACACGGGCTGGCTCCATCACCGTGGGGCGAGAACGGAATGTAAGCACAGCTTTCCTAATGGCGCAACAAAAAAGGTAAGTTACGCTTTCTTTTTGGACCGGCCGGTTTTCCACAGGCCTGAAATGACTCGACAACACCCCCAATCAACTCCACCCTAGAACATAACAGGAACAAACGTGACGGTGTGCGGGGTGGACAATGCGCGAAGGATGCCCGAGCCAGAGCTATCAGAGGTCGTTGGACTTCGGATTCGGTGCGACGATTGTGGGCACCGGTCCTATTGGCCGTCCTCGCGGGTCAGGGACGCTCAGCGCGTCGGCTTCAACACAATCCCGAGCCTTGGCAGCAAGCTGCGCTGTCGCCCCTGCCAGGATCGAGGCGGGAGCGGCAAGAACATCAGCCTCTATCCGGTTTCCAAGGACGTCGACCGGCCGCAATGAAGGGAGGGCCCAATGAGGTCGAAGCCCATCTACGGCGTTCAGACTTTTATCCGAGACAGCAAGGGCAACTTGGCACCGGGGCGCTTCACGACGTGCAAGGACGCGGACGAGGCGAGGAAAATCGCGGAGGAAAAGGTCGACGGAGCACACGCAGACGGGGCTGCAGCTTTCTTCCGGACAGGGGCGGGGGAGTTCGACGAAGGCGAGGTCTATGCCTTCGCTATTTATGGAAATGTACCACGTGGCGTTGCGGATGCGCTGCCATTCTAAATCTACAAAGCTCCCGCATCTTTTGTCTCGATGATTTTTGTGCATTCGTCAAAATTTATAAATTCGTACTTGACTATGAAAGATCCACTATACGTCGACGAAGACCTGGCTTTGAGGCCTATTGACTCAACATTATTTTTGAGTTTTTTCTTTCCTTCAGTCATCCAAAAATATTGATAAAATCGTTCTTTCTTTGCAAGTGCTGTCGTCCATTCACCAGGCTCTCTCCAAATGCTGCCTGCAGTTAACATATCTCCTTTTGTCGAATGGTTTCCATATCCTTGCTTTAGCTGATCCGCCATATCATCAACGGCGGACTTTAACTGCTGCCCGTTAGCCGCGGTATCTACTTGTTTGCTGATAGCAACTATAGCGCAGATGCCCGTTTTTGGAGTGAACTGCAGCAAGTAGCTTTCAAATTTTGGGTGATTCCTCGGCAGATCCTTGCAAGTATACAGTGTCTCATTTACAAGAGTGCACGCTTGGTATGAGTCGGGCATAGACCCCATTTCGACACCAAAAGGCCCATCAGCCAGGACTTCATTGCTGGACAATGAGACTGCCAGCATTGATAAAAATATATAATACGACTTTCCCAATTTAATATTCCTTCTAAATAAACTAATTAGCCGCCGAAAGTCTGATATCTAAGAAACAAACTCTCTATGTCGCTCCAAGATATTTAGATACCGATCAACTCAGGATAGGGAATAACACGGTGCACGCGTAGAACGTCAACTTCTTCGAAGACAATTTCTTTCGCTGGCGTGTGCTGCTCCACGATTAGTTTCGTCGGCGTTCGCTTTACAAGCCTTTTCACGAAAGCGTCGCCCGGCTCGCCATGTTCATTGGGGTGAAGCTCCACCACGACGTAATCACGAGGCTGGGGCCGGCGGTGGGGATCCACATACACGGGGTCGCCATCCTCGTACTTTGGCGAGACACTGTCGCCGACGACATACACCACGTACACATCCCGCCGGCTCTCAATGCCCGGCGGGCGCGGGGCATGATCGATGGTCTGGCCGTTGAATCGAAAATCTCCGCCAGGCCCACCAGAGCCGGTTCCGTACACCGGAACGTTACGGGGGCCCTTCAGGGCCGCGGTATCCGGGGCTGGGTCGCTGTTGCGGATGCGAGCGTTGGCCGGCCTAGACGCCGCCGGCACTTCGGGCTGCTCGCCAAGCAGGACCATGTCCCCGCGCATTGCCGCAGAAAGGTCAATCTGAAGGAGTTCCGCGAGTGCACCGAGACGATCGGTGCCGGGAGACGTCTCTCCGCTCTCCCATTGCCCAACGGCTGGACGCGAGATTCCGAACGCAGCAGCGACCTGCGTTTGCGTCATTTTCCGAGCTTTTCGGGCTTGCGCGATGACCGCGCCCAGGACGTTCTCCATGGGGTGCGAGAGTGTAAGCAATCCTTTCTCCGAGCTAGGTAAGAATTTCTGTCTTTGTCCTTGCCCTAAAGGTAAGTCTGACTTACCTTTGGGCCATGAGCGACACGGCCCTCACCCTCGCAATCAGAATGGCCGGCGGCCCTAAGGCCCTCGGTGAGCGGATTGGCATCTCCTCTCAGGCGATCAGCCAATGGGTCGAATGCCCGCCGCGCCGAGTGATTGCGGTCGAGGCGGCATCAGGCGTCTCGCGCCATGAACTGAGGCCGGACCTATATCCTCTTGCAGGGCCGTCGGCCGCGCTGCCTCAGGTCGTGAGCGCGCACCAATGAGTGCCGCCGCCCGCCTCTGCATCGTCGCTGCGTTCATCGGTGCCGTCATTGCCGGCATCGGCCTTGGCAAGCGCCAGACCGCTCCATTCGAGACGACCATCCCGTGGAGTGCCACGCGATGAAGTCTGCTCCCGCCTCCTCCTACGACGCCGTCATTCCCGACCTCGTCGCCAAGGGTCTGTTGACCTATCAAATCGCCTCGCAGGTCGGCACGTTCCCGAAGGTGATCCGCGACCGTGCTGCCGTCCTTGGGTGTGCGGAGCGTCTTCGCGCGAACGGTCAGGTCCGTTCGCAGGAATCTCGCCGGAAGGATCGGCCGCGCGTTTCGCAGATCGCGCTCCGGTTGATGGGTAAGTCCCGGACGGACCGGTCGGTCTCCGACCTCGTCCGCTGCATCAGCGCGCACCAGCCCACTGCTGATGTCGCCACCGACCATGCCTTGGCGTGTCTGCATCTGCGCGGCTTGACCCTTCCTGATCTCGAGGCATGTTTCGGCATCCCTCCGGCGCAGGCTGCTGCTGCAATTCGGAGGGCCGCCCTGTGATGCGCGCCCACTCACCCATGGAGCGCGCCCCGCTCCTCTCGCGCCCGGTCGGCTCCCTCGTTCTGCGTCGCCGGCCGGTCGCTCAACTGTCCAGCCGGACGAACATCGGCCGCTCGCCGATCGCCCTGGCGACGACGCCGCGTGCCGCGTGCGCTGCGCCGGCCAGTTCCGGATCCAGCTGCGTCACCCCCAGCATCGCCTCGGCGACGTGCCGGGTGAGGTCGCCCGCGCCCCCCGGCTCCCGTTCGATCTCCCGCTTCACCAACCACGACACCATGGCGTGCATCGCCAGGATGGTCGCTGTGCCCTGTGTTTCTTCGTCGTCCTGCATCGCTCGATCCTTCTCGTTTGCCTCGCGCGCCGGCCTTCGCCGCCAAGCCCATGCCGGTCGCGCTTCTGTTCCTGCGTTTCGTCGTGTTCCCGTTGCTCTCATGGGAGCGTCGGCATGACCTCCTCCTGCATGCCCAGCCTCCGCGCTCCTTCGATGCTCACAGCATCGGAGAAGAGCATGGGAAAGTCGCACAGCGCTGTCGCCCAGGTGCGGGGTCCAGCCGCACAGGCGGGCGCCGTTGATCGGACAGCTGTCCAAGAGCGCACCACAGATTTCCTGCGCGCCCTGTACCCGCAGAAGACCGCCGACAACGTCGCGGCCGACACGGGCATCAGCGCCAACACCATTGCGAAGTGGTTGGATCGGGGTTCGGCGCCGACGTCATGGGCATTCCTTCGCCTGATTGAGGCTTACGGCGCCGAGTTCGCCTGCGCCGTCATGGCGAAGCCGCCGGCGTGGCTGGATCGCGCTGCGCGGGACCAGCGGAATGACCGGCTGCAGGCGCAGATCGCCAAGCTGCAGTCCCAGATCGACGGAGGCCTGTGATGCGTCGCGGCGGCCTCCTTCAGATCGCCTGCGCATTCGCAGGTCACGCCATTCGTGGCTTCGGTGTCCGCGTCGGAGAGGTCTGCTCCGACATCGCCGACGCTATCGACCCGCGCGGACCCGATCAGATCGAGCCGGCCCGCGAATGGGATCCGCGCCTCTGGCAGCGCGACCAGGACGCCCGCACCCGCACCGAGGAACGTCCATGATCTGCGATGCAGAACTCACCGGCAGCGGCTTCCGCGCCATGAGCGACCGTGGCGAGGTCACAGTCAGCTACGCCTATGGCGCCGGCTACGTGGTGATGCTGGTCACCCACACCGGCCTGCCGCCTTTCGAGGTGCCGCTGAGTGTTGCGACAGCCCATGGCGTCATCGCGACCATGTCTCGCGCGCTCAACAGCGCGAACATCGCCAAGGACACCGAATACGCCGACCGCCTCGTCCCGCGTCACGCGGCGAAGGCCTGAGGCAAAACGAAAACCGCCCGGGCCCCATCCGCGAAGCGGGGCACCGAGCGGCTTGCTGACCTATCCCTAGGAGAACATCAGATGACCACAAGCACAGCCGCATCGCAAGCCCCGGCAGTCGATGCCTCATCCGTCGCTGCCGACCAGCTGAAGAGCATCATCGAGCGCATCGAGCGCCTGGAGGAGGAGAAGGCCGGCCTCGCGAGCGACATCAGCGATGTCTACTCCGAGGCCAAGGGCACCGGCTTCGACGTGAAGGCCCTGCGCAAGATCATCGCCCTGCGCAAGAAGGACCATGCTGAGCGCACCGAGGAAGAGGCGATCCTCGAGCTCTACATGCAAGCCCTGGGCATGGTCTGAGCCATGCGGACCTTCGCGCATCCTCAGCTTCCGCGTCGCATGGCGAGCAAAGCCGTGCCGATGCGCGAATCCGCGATCCAGTCGGCTGTCGTCCAGCATTGGCGCATGTTCGGCCTCCCGCACACGCTGGTGGCCGCCATCCCGAACGAAGCCGCTAAGGGACAGGCGGGCCTGACGAAGGGCCTGCCCGACCTGCTGGTGGTTGGCGGCACGGTTCGCATCGGCTTCATCGAACTGAAGACTCGGACCGGTCGCCTCTCGCTCGAGCAGAAGACCTTTCGGGCGCTCTGCGCCTTCTGCTCCATCCCCTTCGCCGACACCTACGGCCGCGACGAGCCGATCGGCATCCTGGAGAGCTGGGGTGTCGTGCGGCGGCAGGTCGGGGCGCCGGTCTCCTACCAGCCTCGGGATGAGGCCGCAGAGATCCGTCGGCGCGCAGCCGTGGGCCAATCGGTCGAGGGCATAGCCGCCAGCTTCGGCATGCGCCTGGTCGAGGTCGAGGCCATCCTTTCGGAGGTCGCACCATGACGGTCGCCGAAGCCCTGGCCATCGAAAAATGGCGCGCCCGCAAGGACACGCTGACCATCGCCAATGAGCTCGGCACCGAAGAGGCCTGGGTCTGCCGTGTCATCGCAGCCGAGCAGGACCGCATCCACGACCTGAAGCACCGCGCCGCGCCCCGCTTCACGCCCGTCCACTCCCATCCCGCCCTGGAGGCCTGAACCATGCTGACGAGCGACAGCTACGCCCTGCGCGATGCGCTGCAGGCCATACAGAACGGCGACGCCGCCAAGGCGATCGAGCACCTCAACCGCAACTTCGGATACGTCAGCGTCGACACCGTGGCTTGGGAGGCCTCGTCCCTCCTTCGCGACGGCCTGCTGGTCGACGCTGCCACCCGCATCGAGCGCTACCTCGATCCGAAGTTCCCCTCCGTTGCGGCCTGCGACGAGGCCTATGCCAAGGCCATGGAGGCACGCGCATGAAGTTCGTCGTTGATCGCGACGCGCTGTTCTCGGCGCTGTCCCATGCCTCCCGAATCGTCCTTCGCACGGACGCCGTCCCGATCCTGAGTACCGTCCTTATCCGGGCTGGCGAAGGTCAGCTTTCGGTCCGGGCCACCAACCTCGACATCCTCGCTGAGACCAGCTGCGCGGCCGATGTCGAGGCCGCAGGCGATGTGGCGGTGCCGTTGGCGCCTCTCGCCGAACTGCTGAAGCGCCTGCCAGCCGGGACGCTCGTTCATGCCGAGCAGGCCCAACCCACCTCTGAGCTGAGCCTCAAATACCGGAAGTCTTCAGCCTCACTCCCCACGCTGGAACCGTCCAACTCCGTCGATCTCCCGATCGGGGGAGAGGCCGTCAGCCTTGAGATGCCGGGGGCGGTCTTCGCCAGGCTTCTGAGCACACCCGCCCACATCGCCAGCGCCGACGCCGCATACACCTTCGCCTGCGGCGTCCATCTTCACTACGTGGAGGCCGAGGATTCCTTGGTGGGCGTCGCCACCAACGGCTATCGCTTGACCAAGCTGATGGTACCGGCGCCGGACGAAGCTGCGCGCGCGATGCCATCGATCACGGTGCCTGCAAAATCGGTCGGCGAGCTCGTAAAGGCAGCCCAAGATGTTGGCGCAGGCAACGTCACACTGCTGATCTCGGAGCGGCTTCTTTCTCTGGTCGCCCCAGGTGTCCGGATCACGACGAAGCTCGTTGAGACGATTTTTCCGGATTACGCCCGCGGCATGCCGACTGACCTGTCCCGGTCAACGACGGTCGCCTCTGCGGATCTGAGCGCTGCCCTTCAGCGCGCTAGGATCCTCGCCGACGACAAGGATCGCATCATCCGCTGCGAGGTGGTCGACGATGTGCTGAGCCTGTCCGCTCGCGGTCAGCGCGGCGGTGCCATCCGGGAGACAATCGAGGTCGAGGGCGGCAACAGCATCTGCTTCGGCGTGAACGCTCACCTCGTCTCTGAGGCCTTGAGCGCCATCGACGCCGACGTGATCGAGATCTGTTCGGCGGATCGCAGCGCGCCGATCATCATGCGTCGGCCCGGCTCTACCGAGGTCACATGCCTCATCATGCCGCTTCGGGTCTGACGCGCATGACCGCTCCCGTGTTCTCATTCGAGTCACCACCGGCCGCCAAGCGGGCCCGCATCCGCCGGGGCGGGTGGTCGTGGGGCCCTGTCGAAGGCGCGAAGCTTCGCGTGCTGTCGCTCGGCGCCGGCATTCAATCGACGACCATGGCGTTGATGGCGGCTCACGGCGAGCTCGGCCCGATGCCGGATGCCGTGATCTTCGCAGACACGGGCGCCGAGCCTCCTGGCGTCTACGAGCACCTGCATTGGCTTCGCAGCGGTAACGTCCTGCCCTTCGAGGTGACCGTCGTCCATGGTGGCGATATCATCGGTGATCTCAAGCGTCAGGTGCACGGCGAGAGGGCCGGCCCAGGCGGAAAGTCGCCATCCGCTCCGTTCTTCGCTCCTGGCCGCAAGGGCTCGGCCCCCATCCGCCGGCAGTGCACGGGGCACTACAAGATCGACCCGATCAATCGGGCGGTACGCGGCCTGCTGGGCTTCAAGCCGCGCCAGCGTATTGCGCCCGCATCGGTCGAGATGTGGATCGGGATCTCGGTCGACGAGGTCGTCCGCGCTGGGCCAGCTGTCGAGGGGTGGATCGTAAATCGCTACCCGCTGCTCGAGCAGCGCATGTCCCGGCGCGACTGCGAGGCATGGCTCCTGGCCCACGATTACCCGGTGCCGCCCAAGTCGGCGTGCACGTTCTGCCCGTACCGTACCAACCTCGAATGGCGCCGCCTCAAGGATGAGGATCCGCAAGCGTTCGCGCAGGCATGCGAGATCGACGAGATGATCCGCGGCGGCTTCATCCGCAATGAGCGCGGGACATCTACGGGGAATCTATACGTCCACCGTTCGATGAAGCCCCTCGCGGAGGTCGACTTCAGCACCGCCGAGGAGCGTGGACAGGGCAACATGCTCACGGTCTGCGAGGCGGGGTGCGGACTATGAGCGTCTTCGCCGACCTCCCGCAGCAGCACTACCGCTCGATCGCCATCGACCCGCCCTGGCACTTCAGCGGCGGGACCAAGGGGCGCCCCCAGCACTATCCGCGCATGCGGGACCACGAGATCGCGGCTCTGCCGGTGAAAGATCTCGCGCACCCCGAGGGCTGCCATCTGTTCATGTGGGTGACGTCCCCGAAGCTGGACGCACCAACGCGCTCGACGAGCCGCCTCTCGCCGTTCGCCATCGCTCGCGCCTGGGGCTTCCGCTTCTCCGGACGTGCCTTCATCTGGGTCAAGACCGAGCGGTCGGGCGCGAGCCCCATCTTCGTCTTCGCGGACAGTCTCCACACCGGCACCGGCTACACGACCCGCAAAAACGCGGAGGACGTGCTGCTCTTCAAGCGCGGCAAGCCGCAGCGCCTGTCCAAGGCCGTGCACGAGATCATCCTTGCGCCGATCCGCGAGCACAGCCGCAAGCCCGACGAGTTCTACCGGCGCGTCGAGATCTACGGTCCCGGACCGCACCTCGAGGTCTTCGCCCGCGAGAGCCGTCCCGGCTGGGACACCTGGGGCAACGAGTCGAGCAAGTTCGACGCGCCCGCCAATCCCGCCTGCGCGACGATGGAGTAGGCGATGCGGCTGGTCATCATCGAATCCCCCTACGCTGGCGACGTCGAGCGCAACGTGGCCTACGCGAAGGCCGCCGTCCGCGATTGCCTGCAGCGCGGCGAGGCCCCGTATGCCTCGCACCTGTTCTTCCCGCAGGCCGGCCTGCTGAACGACGACATCCCTGCGCATCGCGCAATTGGCATCGAGGCCGGTCTCGCATGGGGCGCCATGGCGGATGCTACCGTCGTCTACGAGGACCTCGGCATCTCGGTTGGCATGGCGCTCGGCATCCTCCGTGCCCAGGCTCAAGGTCGCCCGGTCGAACTCCGCAGGCTCCGCACCTTTCTCCCGGCTGCGGAGTAGGGCCATGAAGGGCGAATTCTACAAGATGGACTACGAGGCCTGGGACGAGGGCACTGACGAGCTGACGCTCGAGCAGGAAGCCGCGTACCTGCGCCTATGCCATCAGCTGTACCGCCGGAAGGCCTCGATCCCGAGCACCCCGGCGACGCTCGGGCGCATCTGGCGGTGCCATCCGAACAAGGCAAAGAAGCTCCTCGCTGACCTCATCGGGGCCGGCAAGATCGTCGAAAAAGACGGACACCTGAGCAACACGAGGGTGACACGTGAGCTAGACGACCGTGAGACACGTCGGACACAGCAGTCAGACGCGGGGCACATAGGCGGGACACGCTCCGGAGACAATCGCCGTAAGTCGTTGAAAACAAACGATCGTGATGTAGCGGATGCTTCAAGCGTCGCGAAGCGAAATGAAGCAGAGAGAGAGAAAGAGGGAGAGGAGAAAGGACAGATAGAGGCTGCGCCTCCATCTGTTGCGCAGGTAGAGGCTGCCTTCCCGGCGCATGCCTTCGAGCTCTTCTGGACCCGGTATCCGCATAAGGTCGGCAAGGACGCCGCTCGCAAAGCCTTCGACATCGTCCGACGCAGCGGCCGGGTCACGATGGTGGCCCTGCTCAGCGGCCTCGATCGCTACAAGGCCACGAAACCTCCGACCCGTGACTGGTGCCACCCGACCACGTGGCTGAATCAGGGCCGCTGGGCCGACGAGCCTGCGCCGGAGCCGACGGCACTCGCCCGCGCCTCACCGGCGCCCCGCCAGAGCACGGCCGATCTCTGGTCTGGAGACGCCATCGACGCCAACCAATCCCGCCAGCGAGGCAGCCATGACACGCTCCCTTTCGACCGTAGCCGAGCCGGAGGCACGAGTGCCGGCGGTGAGGAATGGTATTCCCCCGAGCCCGCAGAAGACGGCAGTGCTGGCGGCTTATCTCCACAACAACCTCGAGGCGATGCCCGGCAACTTCCGCCGCTACGCATTGTCGGCTGCTCATGAGCCAACGGCGGAGCAGCGCGGCGCCTTGCTGGACCGGCGCGCGGAGATCGACGTGGGCCTCGTTGGCGCCGACGACATCACCATCAGGGAGCGCGTCGGTGCGTTGCGGGCGGTGATGGCATCAGCGCAGGCCGGTGCGGAAACGGTCGCCATCGCTCGGCAGGCCTTCATCGCGGTCCTGAGCCGCTATCCGTCGTGGGCGGTGACCGAGGCTTGCACCCGATTCCTCGACGGCCGGGCCGGGAACAAGGTCTACGCGCCGACTCCCGCCGAGATTGCTGAGGTCTGTCGCGGCCTCATCGCTGACGCACTCACCGAGCGGGCACGCATCAACGCCATCCTCGACGCTGAGGTCTATCAGGCGCCGACGGAAGCTGAGCGAGCCGAGGTGGTGCGGCGCCATCAGGCCTTCGTTGAGGAGACGGCCCGCGCCGCCGGCATCCGACGGCAGAGAGATGGCGATGCTCTACGCGGATCTGATGCAGCTGACCGCGCCGAGGCCGAGCGGATCTTGGAGGAGCGCAAGGTGGCGGCAGCCGCGGAGGCTGGGCTCTCCCTAAGCGAGAGTGAGAACAGGAGCAGAACACCGGACCTGTGATCGGTGGGGACAAAGGCCCGCATTTTCTTGCGGTCTAAGCGGATTGTCCCAGAGTGAAACGACTACCGGCGGCGGGGCCCAAGCCGGCAAGCACCAAGCCCCGCCGCCTTCTCCGACCCCTCGTTTCAGCGAGGGACCAGCGACCACCACGAAACTGAGGGTTTCGAGATGACCGAGAGCGATATGCAGAGCGGCGGCGCCGACCGTCAACCGATCGTCCGCGTGTTGGAAGGCGAGGTGCGTGCGGACAGCCGAGATGTGTCGGCCTACTTCCGCAAGCAGCACAAGAACGTGCTCCAAGCCATCGCGAACCTGGAATGCAGCGACGGCTTCCGCCGGCTGAATTTTCAGCCCATTAAAATCAACGACTTAAAGGGAGAGAGCACCTCGCACGTCGAGATGACGAAGGACGGGTTCGCCTTCCTGGTGATGGGATTTACCGGCGCGGCCGCCGCAGTGTTCAAGGAGGCGTACATCGAGCGCTTTAACGCCATGGAGGCAGGGCTGCGGGCCCGGCCAGTCGTCGATCCCATGGCGATGCTCAACGACCCGGCCGCCCTTCGCAACCTGCTGCTCGCCAACACGGAGAAGGTGCTGGCCCTACAGGGCAAGGTGGCCGAGCAGGCACCGGTGGTGAACGCCTATGCTCGCATCGCCGAGGCTGACGGCACCTTCTGCGTTCGCGACACGGCCAAGAACCTGCAGATCCGCCCGACCGACCTGACGAAGTACCTCGTCGCGAACCGGTGGATCTACAAGCGCCCGGGCACCAAGGAGTGGATCGCCTACCAGGACCGCATCATGACGGGCCTGCTGACGCACAAGGTGGCGACGATCCCTCACGACGACGGTCACGATCGGATCCGCACGCAGGTACGCATCACGCCGAAGGGAATCGGGCGCATCGCGCAGGAACTCGCTCTGGCCTGAGCACCAACATCCGACCGGGCCAGTGTTGGTCCGGTCCGTCCTCTCGTAGCGTATCGAGGATCGACACCATGAGTGCAAAGCCCTTCGGCCGGCGGTTCTCCGCCCGCGTGACGCCTGCCCATTTCGTGACGCTGCCGACGAAGATCAAAGCGGAATTTCCGCTCTCGGATGAGGATAGGGTCGTCCCGCCTGTCATCAATGCGAAGGGCGACCTGTCTTGGTACGTGGCAGCTGTGGCGCCGGCACAGGAGCGCAAGGCGCTGCGCAGCATCATTGAGGCGGGGTATGTCGGCTACGTCCCGATGGACACGCTCTGGCTCACCTCCGAGCGGTTCAAGCGCAAGGTGAAGCGTGAGATCCAGCGGCCCATGCTGCGCGGCTACCTCTTCCTGGGCATCGATGAGCGCCGCATTTCGGAAGACGGCGAGATCATCGCCGAGGATGCGACGTCGACCGTGCCACCACAGCAGGCCTGGGACGGACTCGAAGAGCGCGACATCTGGGGGCAGAACGTTCACGGCATCGTCGCGGTGATGAGGAACCAGGGCAAGCGCTCCCGGCTCATGGGCAAGGCTCTGACCGCTCTCGCACGCCTCGCGGCAGAAGAAGCCGAGGGCTGGTACGATGAAAGCCGGAAGCCCGGCCTAGAGGCTGCGGCCAACCCTGAGAAAGCCCGTCCGCTCTTCGAAATCGGTGAGGCTTGTCGGGTGTCCTCAGGCGCATTCGCTACCTACCCTGGCGTGGTGGAGAGCGTTGACGAGGATCGGGGGCGACTGCGGCTCGCAGTCGACATCTTCGGCCGGCCCACGCCCATCGAGCTTGAGTTTGGCGAGGTCGAGAACACCGAGAGGCCACAGGAAATCAGTAGGCGGGTCCTACCAATCGCTTGACCTTGCATTGATAGGCTCTATTGTTTCACCCGCGCCCCTCGAACGAAGCGGAATGGCTCGGTTGTGGCGCGAGGACGGACGTGAGGCCGACATAGGCCCTGCCGTATCCTCGCGAAGGCGAAGCTCCATCCTTTCAATGCAGCGCATTTCGTTTGTGCTGTTAGGTGCATCACCTAAAATTGATGTGTTCACTTGGCATCACATAGGACGCATTTCGCGCCGAACCCGTCAAAAAAGCCGCTTTAGGTTGCCGAGAACCCCGACATCCGCCAAGCCTGCTATCACGTTCATGTGAGCGTTCGGGCTTTGTCGGGGGTGGGTTACAGTGACTGATCTAGCTGGACAGAGCGAGGGGCACTCTGAGAGGCCAAGGCCATCATCCGTTCCTAACAATATCCTATTGGAAAATCACAAGCTCCTATCGGCCCTGATCGCATCGGCATCCCGCGAAAAAGACGAAAAAGTTCTCGGCCGCGCTGTGAGGCTTGCGTGCGCGAAGACTTGGTTAAGTCGCCATAGAGGCGCATTCATGCGCCAGTTTCTTTCGTTAGGTCATCCCGACAGCGCTTGGAAGGTTCTCAACTCAGATCCCGAAGCAAAGAATTCTGCGGACTATATCAAGTATGCCCGTCGAATTCGTGCGCATACTGCAGATCGAAGGCTCAGAAAGGTCATACGCGACGCCATGAGCGGCGCGACCCAAGGCGGGATATTTCACAAGCCGCCAGTGTCAGAGATTGAGTTCCCGAATGAGGGCGCGCAACAGTCGCCTCTTGGAACGGCCTCTGCCGCTCTCGCCCCGCTCACCGATGCAAAGCATCTGGACGCGTTCAATAAATCAATGGAGCAAGTCAGGGTCAGTTACGGCCGGGCGAAGCCACCAGCGCTTGTTGAGTACGAGAACGTTTTTGTCGACCGGCATGGGCAGGTCTGGCAGGAGGATGGTGTCACCCTCATCGCTCATGGGAAGCCGCTTCCCGCAGTCACCCGCGCCGACGTCCCGAATATCCCAAAGGCCATTCACGGCATCAAGGACACACGCGGGATCTACCATTGGCTGGTTGACCGCGTTCCAACATTTGCGTGGCTCCTTGACGGCCGGCATGATGATTATGCCATCTTGCAGAGCGATAAATCGCCCGCATTCGAGAATACGACGCTTGAGATGCTTGGTCTTGAGGGGCGGGCTGTTCCAGTCGGTGAAGCGGTATTCGTCGAGCGCATGGTCAAGGCGCGCGTGCTATTCGCGGGTATGACCTTCTGGGACCGTGTCGGACCTGTATTCGATCTGCTCAAGGTTCGCGCTGCCGAGCAGGCTAAGGCGCACGGCGTGCTGCCGATCGATAAGATTTACATCTCTCGAAGCGACGCAAAGCGCCGAAAGATGCTGAACGAAAGTGATGTTGAGGCCGCGCTCGCTGCAGACGGCTTCGAGATCCTTTCATTCAGCGGCATACCCATTTGGCATCAGATCTTCCTGGCGACTTCAGCCAAGGAGATCGTGGCACCACACGGTGCCGGCCTTTCGCATCTGATCGCTGCGCAACCCGGCGCGAAGGTAACGGAAGTCCTTCCGATCTCCGACGGCAACTACGCTCTGCGATACAACTATGCGAGGCTGAGCCTCATTCGTGGTCTAAGCTATCGCGCATGGCTGGAACCAGAGCCCGACCACACGGACAATTGGACGACGAACTTAGACGGGTTCTTGGCATTCTTGCGGGCCGGCTGAAGGCAGGATCGGTCCCGGCCCGATTTATAGGTGGATACTCACCGCCTGCGAGACGCAGTCTTCAATAAGGTTGCGTCGTCCCTGGATGGGGCGCCCGTCCTAGGTGCCGGGGACCCTGGGGGGTCTGGATCTATACGGGTGGTCGGGGCCCCCAATGTTCCTAGCGCCAGGGTCTAAAAACCCGGTAACAGGGTAACAGGTAACAGCCGGGATGAGCGACGACAGGCACCTTAGCCAAGCCGATTTCGCCCGTCGGCGTGGGGTATCACGCAAAGCCGTAACTGCGTGGAAACAGAAGGGCTTGCTGGTAGTTTCTGATGCAGGTTTGATCGACGTCGAGGCGTCGGAATGGAACCTGGATCAGCGCCCTGCGAGCTACCGAGGTGGTGTTACCCATCGGCCAATCCGGGCCGTTACCGGTAACACTTCGGCGCGTGAGCCGACGGCGCCAGCAAAGCCCAAGTCCGACACTTGGCAGAAGCTCGGCGAGGCGATGCCGCGACCGGCACCGCTTCCTGTCGGCGACTACGAGGCCGAAGACATCGGCCCGCTCGACCCGACGAACCTACCGCTGCCGGAGGCGATCCGGCGCAAGGAGAATTTCCTGGGCCTCCAGCGCAAGCAGGAGGTCGAGAAGAACGACAAGAAGCTCGTCGATCGCGAGGCGGCCGAGAAGCTGTTCTTCGACACCGCCCGTGATTACCGCGACGCCTGGCAGTCCTGGCCGGCGCGGATCGCGGTGGTGATGGCAGATGAGCTGAAGGTCGACCCCCGTGCGCTGACGACGATCCTGAACGCGCATGTCAAACAGCATCTCTCCGAGCTCGGAGAACCCTCGGCCGAGTTCGCTTGATACCGAGAGCCTCGCGAAGGCTTGGCGGAAGGGGGCGACCCCAACCCCGAACCTCGACGTCGTCGAGTGGGCCGAGCGCTACCGCAGGCTGAGCAAGGAATCGTCGAACGGCGGACGCTTCATCGTCTCCCGGGTCGAGGTGGCCCGCGGCCCGATGCTCGCGGCGACGGAGCCGGGCGTCAGCGTCATCACCTTGATGGCATGTACGCAGCTCCTCAAAACGACCGTGATCGAGAACATCCTCGGTCGGTTCATGCACATCGACCCGTGCCCGATCCTCGTGGTTCAGCCCAAAGACGACGCGGCCGAGACTTTCTCGAAGGACCGGCTGGCCCCTATGATCCGGGACACGGCGGTCCTGCGGGAGATCTTCGGGGACTCGAAGTCTCGGGACGCCGGCGCGACCCTGACGCACAAGCAGTTCCCGGGTGGACACATCACCCTCGTCGGCTCGAACAGCCCGACCAACCTTGCGATGCGGCCCATCCGGCTGCTCACCTGTGACGAGATCGACAAATATCCGCTCTCCGCCGGTGGCGAAGGCTCGCCCATCGACCTCGCCGAGGAGCGCCAGGCCGAGTTCAAGGCCAACAGCCTGTCGGTGAGGGCCTGTTCGCCCACGGTGGCGGGCCGCAGCGCCATCGAAGCCTCCTACGAGGAGAGCGACCAGCGTAAGGCGTTCGTCGAATGCCCTGGTTGTCACGGCTGGCACCCTCTCGAATGGGAGCAGGTCCGCTTCGACAAGGATGCGGAAGGCAAAATCCGGGCGGAGAGCGCGCGCTACGAGTGCGTAGCCTGCGAGCATCCGATGACAGAGCCCCAGCGGCTCGTCGCGCTGCGCAAAATCGAGTGGCGGCAGACCCGCTCGTTCACCTGCTGCGGCGAAAACCAGTCTCCGGAGCGCTGGGCGCCCGAGGCCTACGGGGTCCGAAGGGCCCTGTGCATCCATTGCGGCACCGAGGCAGTGCCGAACGATCATGCTGGGTTCCAGGCGTCGAAGCTTTACGCCCCGAAGCAGACCATTCGCGAGACGGTGGCGAAATTCGCCCGCGCGCTACGGCGGGGACCGGAGGCCTTGCGGACCTTCTTCAACACGCAGCTTGCCAGGACTTGGAAGGAAGGCGCTGACGCGCCGGACTGGCAAGATGTCTACACCCGCAAGGGTCGATACCGCAGCGGGACGGTGCCTTTCGGGGGGCTGATCCTATTCGGCGGCGTCGACGTTCAGAAAGACCGCCTCGAGGCGAGCATCTGGGCCTTCGGACGCAACCGCGAGCGCTGGCTCATCGAGCACCGGGTGCTTCCGGGCGACACGAACCGCGCCGAGGTTTGGAGCGAGCTCGAATCTCTGTTCTCGGAGACGTGGCCGCACGAGGGCGGCGCGGAAATGACTGTTCGGGACTGGGGTGTCGATTCCAGCGGCTTCACTGCCGAAGTCTACGCCTTCGTTCGGCGTCAGGCGGGCCGTCCGGTCCACGCCGTCGACGGACAGGACAGCTACGCGGCGGCCTTCCTCGGCGTCGGCGCGAAGGATGCGACCCCGGCCGGCAAAAAGCTGCGCCGCGGCCTGAAAACGATCCGGGTCGGGGCCTCGTTCGCCAAGCAGGAGCTGATGGGGTGCCTGTCGCTGCAGCGCCCGCCGGACGGCAGGCCCTTTCCGGCCGGTTTCGTCCACCTGCCGGAGGATGTGACCGAGGACCAGGTGAAGCAGCTGACGGCCGAGGAGCTCGTCACGCACGTCACCCGGGGCCGGACCCGGCGCGAGTGGGTGCCAATCGGCGGTCGGCGCAACGAGGTGCTCGACTGCGCCAACTACGCCCGCGGCCTCGCCGCCATGCGCGGCTGGGACCGCTGGCGCGAGGTGCATTGGCGGGATCTGGAGGCTTCGCTCGGTGTCGAGCGGGGCGGGGTCATCGTCCCGACCGAGATCGAGCAACCGACAGTCGCCGCCGGCTCGCTGGCGGCCCGGAACCTTCAGCGCGCTGCTGGCCGCCGCAGCAAGGTCCGAAGCAGAACGACGAGGTAGCGAATGGCCGACGACCTCGAGAGGCAGATCGCCGCTCTGCGCAAGCAGATCGTAGACATCGATCGGACGATGGCGAGCGGTGTCGAGCGCGTGGAGAGCGCCGATACCGGGAGTGTGGGCTATCGCGACTACAGCGATATGCGCCTTATTCGCTCGGACCTCCTGGCACGTCTCCAGGCTCTGCTGGGCTCGACTGCCGGCGCCCCTCGCCGCACTCGCCAGATCGTCACCACGAGCCGTAGCGGGTGGTGATGGACCTCTCCGGAGAAGACGTCGCCGTCGCGCGAGAGAGCCAGCCCTACGACGTTGCCAACGGCGCCGGTCGCCGGTCGCGGTCATGGCGTGTGGGTAGCTACGGCCCGAACTCGGCGATCGTCTACGCGCTGGACGAGCTGCGGCGGAAGTCGCGCGACCAGGCGAGGAAGAACCCCTATGCCGGCGCGGCCGTCGACCGGCTCGTCACGAACATCATCGGGACCGGCATCGTGCCGCGCTCCATGGCTGCTCGATCCGTCGAAGGGCTGTCGGATGCCGCGGCTAAGAGCCGGAAAGCCGAGGACGCAGCCTTCCGCGCCCGGATCCAGAAGCTGTTTCTGGCATGGACCGACGAGGCCGACAGCATCGGCGCGCATGACTTCTACGGCCTGCAGGCGCTCGCGGTCCGGGGCATGGTCGAGGGCGGCGAGACGTTCACCCGCCTTCGCACCCGTCGCCCCGAGGATGGTCTCACCGTGCCGCTGCAGCTGCAGCTTCTCGAAGGCGACCACTGCCCGCATCTCAAAACGGACGCTACCGTTCGGATCCGCCAGGGCATCCAGTACGACGCCATCGGCAAGCGCACGGGGTATCACCTCTATCGCGAGCATCCGGGTGACGGTGTCGTGGCGACCAGTTTCGGCGAGCCCGTGCTCGTTCCCGCAACGGACATCTGCCATCTCTACCGCGCGATGCGGCCGGGGCAGGATCGCGGTGAGCCCTGGCTCGCCCGGGCGCTGCGCACCCTTTACGACCTCGACGGCTACCTCGACGCTGAGCTGATCCGGAAAAAGAACGCCGCCCGCCTCGTTGGCTTCGTGAAGCGCACGCTCGCCGACGGGCAAGAGGGACCGCTCGGTACCGATCCCGGCGATGATGACGGCGTGGCCACCCTCGACTTCGAGCCCGGCACCATTCAGGTGCTGGCCGACGGCGAGGACATGACCTTCAGCGACCCGAAGGACGTCGGGCCCAACTTCGAGATGTTCGTCCGAGAGTCGAAGCGCAGCGTCGCGGCGGCCTGCGGGCTCCTCTACGAGATCCTGAGCGGTGACTACAGCCAGCTCAACGACCGCACCTTGCGTGCTGCCCTCAACGACTTCCGC
Source organism: Methylobacterium sp. WL19 (assembly GCF_008040005.1). Classification (NCBI taxonomy): domain Bacteria; kingdom Pseudomonadati; phylum Pseudomonadota; class Alphaproteobacteria; order Hyphomicrobiales; family Methylobacteriaceae; genus Methylobacterium; species Methylobacterium sp. WL19. Next base: position 1,084 of record NZ_VRVC01000061.1, on the reverse strand, counting down.
CGAGCTGTCGAGCAGTGGCAACACCACCTCGTCGTGTTCCAGCTGTGCCGGCCGATCTGGATCCGGTGGATCGACCTTGCGCTCCTCTCCGGTGCGCTTCGCCTGCCTGCCGGCATGACCCGGCAGGATGCCTACGCCGTCAACTGGATCCCGCAGGCTTGGCCGTACATCCACCCGGTTCAGGACGTCCAAGGCAAGACCATGGAGATTCAGGCCGGACTGTCGACGCGCACCCGTAAGGTCGCCGAGGGCGGCTACGACGCCGAAACGGTGGATGCCGAGCAGGCGAGCGACAACGAGCGGGCCGACAGCCTGGGCCTGACCTACACCAGCGACGGCCGCCAGAAGCCCACCGCCGCGAATGGCACGCCCCCCGAGGCGTCGACCGAAGAACCGCCTGCCGCCGGCAGCGACTGACCCACTACTACGGAGGCACCATGACCGCTCTGGTCAATGGGAACGAGATCATCCTCTCGGGGACGGTCGGCGATCTCTATTGGGACGACTGCTTCTCCTCGGCTGACGTCATCTTCGCGCTGGCGCAGGTCGGTCGCGATCAGGACGTCACGATCCGCCTGAACAGCGGCGGTGGCATCGCTACCGAGGGCGCGGCCATCCACGCCGCGATCGCGGCGCACAGGGGCCGCAAGACCATTGTGGTCGAGGGAATCGCAGCATCAGCCGCGTCCGTCATCGCCATGGCCGGCGACGAGGTCGTCATGTCCCTCGGCGCGCTGATGATGGTGCATGACCCGTCGGGCTTCACCTTCGGGACGATCGACGACCACCAGCTGCAGATCAAGGCCCTGACCGCGCTCGCGACGGCCATGGCTGGCATCTACGCCGAGCGTACCGGCAGGACTGTCGCCGAGGCGCGGGCCGACATGCAGGCCGAGCTCTGGATGACGCCCGAGGAAGCCGTCGCTGCCGGCTATGCCGACCGGACGCTGTCGCGCGCCGCCAACGACGACGTCGAGCCCGAGCCCACGGCCTTCGATTACCGCCTTTTCAGCCATCCGCCGGAGCGCCTCGTCGCCCTGGCTGACCGGCGCGCGTGGACGAACCGCGCCCGCCCCACCGCGGC